>NZ_JACFYJ010000031.1:0-82044 GCF_037126505.1 Paraburkholderia bengalensis | reverse complement strand
GGTCACGGCCATCAGCGGCGTATGCAGCGCCGGCGTCACGTTCCAGACGACGTGGTAGCCGACGTAGATCGCCAGCACGAAAATGATCAGGTTGATCACGGTATGGTTGATGACTTCCATCACCCGTCTCCTATTCTTTATGCCTTGCGCGCGACTTCACCGTCGCGGGCCAGCAGCGTGGCCGCGACGATGTCGTCGGCGAGATCGATGTTGAGCGTGCCTTCCTTCGTGATGATCAGCTTCAGGAAGTCGAGCAGATTGCGCGCGTACAGCGCCGATGCGTCCGAGGCGACCATCGAAGCGAGATTCGTATGGCCCGCGATCGTCACGCCATGCTTGACGACGACCTTGTCGGCTTCCGTCAGCGGACAGTTGCCGCCGCGCTGGCCTTCGTGCTCGGGGCCGCGTCCCGCCGCGAGGTCGACGAGCACGGAGCCCGGCTTCATCGCCTGCACGGTATCGACGGAGATCAAGGTTGGCGCGGCACGGCCGGGAATCAGCGCCGTCGTGATGACGATGTCGGCCTGCTTGGCGCGCTCGTGCACCAGCGCGGCCTGACGCGTAAGCCACGAGGGCGGCATCGGCCGCGCGTAGCCGCCGACGCCAACGGCCGCTTCGCGTTCCTCATCGGTTTCGTACGGCACATCGAGAAACTTCGCGCCGAGCGATTCGATCTGCTCCTTCACGGCAGGCCGCACGTCCGACGCCTCGATCACGGCGCCCAGCCGCTTGGCCGTCGCAATGGCCTGCAGGCCCGCGACGCCCGCGCCCAGAATCAGCACGCGCGCCGCTTTCACGGTGCCCGCCGCCGTCATCAGCATCGGCATGAAGCGCGGGTACAGGTCAGCGGCCAGCAACACGGCCTTGTAGCCCGCGATGTTGGCCTGAGACGACAGTACATCGAGGCTTTGCGCGCGCGTCGTGCGTGGCGCGGCTTCGAGCGCGAACGCAGTGATGCCCGCCGTTGCTAGCTTCGATGCGTTTTCGGCATTAAACGGCTCCAGCATGCCGACCAGCACGGACCCGCGTTTAAGAAGCGGGAGTTCTGAATCGGTGGGGCTTTGAACCTTGAGAACGAGCTCTGCGCCGAATGCGGTAGGCGCATCGACGATCTCTGCGCCGGCAGCGGCATACGCGTCGTCCGGATAGCTCGCGGCCGTTCCTGCGCCGCCTTGTACGGTAACTCTATGGCCCTGCGACACGTACTTCCTGACCGTCTCGGGCGTCGCGGCGACGCGTGTTTCGTACAGCCGCGTCTCGGCTGGCACTCCGATGTGCATCGTGAATCCTCCTCGACCATCCTGTTATGAAAATCTGGAATCGCCGACGAAGGGCAACGCCGGCAATGCAATAGGGCAAGTGCAACGGCAAGGCACGGCTGGGGCTTCAGCCACGATGTCCACTTTAACCGAAGTCCAGGGGCAGATCGAAATTGGTAACGATCCCGGTATTCAGGAAGGCGATCCTTCCATCTTTCCGTGCCTTTTTGACCGACCTGTGCTAGGGCCTGCTCGCCGGGCGCCGGCAAGCAGGCGCCATAAACGGTAAAATAGCGGCCCATGAAACCGGAAACCTGGGCTCCGCACGTGACGGTGGCGGCTGTCGTCGAGCGCGATGGGCGCTTTTTGCTGGTCGAAGAACACTCGCCCGCCGGGCTGCGTCTGAACCAGCCCGCCGGGCACCTGGAAGCGGGCGAATCGCTCGCGCAAGCGGTGATCCGCGAAACGCTCGAAGAAACGGCGCAGCCGTTCACGCCCGAGGCGCTGGTGGGTGTGTACATGACGCATTTCAGCCGGCCGGAAACGGTCGATGGCCCGGCGAGCGGCGTCACGTATCTGCGTTTTACGTACTGCGGCTCGGCGGGCGGCCCGCGCATTGAAGGCCGCGCGCTCGATCCCGATATCGTCCGCACGCTATGGATGAGCGCCGACGAACTGCGCGCGTGCCCCGAGCGGCATCGCACGCCGCTCGTGATGCAATGTATCGACGATTACCTCGCAGGCCGGCGTTTCCCGCTCGACTTCGTGCAAACGCATTCGGTCGGGCCCTCCCGATAGAACGCGTGCTTCGGCACGAACGAAAGCTGTAGGCAGATTCAGATGAGCAAAAAGAAGGTAGTGGTAGGCATGTCGGGCGGCGTCGATTCGTCCGTCACGGCGTGGCTGCTGAAGGAACAGGGCTACGACGTGGTCGGCCTGTTCATGAAGAACTGGGAAGACGACGACGACAGCGAATACTGCTCGACGCGTCAGGACTGGATCGACGTCGTGTCGGTCGCGGACCTGATCGGCATCGACGTCGAAGCCGTCAATTTCGCGGCCGAATACAAGGACCGCGTGTTCACCGAATTCCTGCGCGAATACTCGGCGGGCCGCACGCCCAACCCGGACGTGCTGTGCAACGCCGAAATCAAGTTCAGGGCGTTCCTCGATCATGCGATGTCGCTCGGCGCGCAAACCATCGCGACGGGCCACTACGCGCGCGTGCGCGAGGTCGACGGCCGCTTCGAACTGCTCAAGGCGCTCGATCACACGAAAGACCAGTCGTACTTCCTGCACCGGCTGAACCAGGCGCAACTGTCGAAAACACTCTTCCCGCTCGGCGAAATTCCGAAAACGAAGGTGCGCGAGATCGCCGAACAGATCGGCCTGCCTAACGCGAAGAAGAAAGACTCGACGGGCATCTGCTTCATCGGCGAGCGGCCGTTCCGCGACTTCCTCAACCGCTATCTGCCGACCAGGCCCGGCCCGATGAAGACGACGGACGGCAAGACGGTCGGCGAGCACATCGGCCTCGCGTTCTACACGTTCGGCCAGCGCAAGGGCATCGGCCTTGGCGGCAGCAAGGACGGCAGCGGCGAACCGTGGTTCGTCGCGGGCAAGGACATCCCGTCGAACACGCTCTACGTCGCGCAAGGACACGACCATCCGTGGCTGCTCAGCCATACGCTGACGGCGGGCAACACGAGCTGGGTCGCGGGCCACGCGCCCGCAGCAGGCCATGCGTGCGCGGCGAAGACGCGTTATCGCCAGGCGGACGCGGCATGCACGTTCGGCGCCGTCGAAGGCGCAGACAGAAACGCCCTCTTCTCCCTTCACTTCCCCGACGCCCAATGGGCCGTCACACCCGGGCAATCGGCCGTGCTCTACGACGGCGACGTGTGCCTGGGCGGCGGCATCATCGAGCACGCAGCCACGGCTCAGCCCGTCGCCCGCCAGGCCCAGAAGGCGGCCCTGCTGACGGCGCGCTGAGACCTGCCGGTAAAGGCTCGCGGCGATGATCCACGAGCCTGTCGCCGCCGATACCGCTGCATCAATTTACGGATCGTTGTATCTTCCGGGCGACGGTTGTCCCGCCGCCCGGCTTATGTCATGCGATGCGCGCCCGATCCGGGCCGCAGCGCCTGGGCGCAACGCCTGACCGCTGCGTGCCGCTGCAACGCACCGCAAAGCCACTGGCACGCCGATGCAAAGCCGATGTAAACCGGCCGGACGTGGACAACCCGCCGTACTGTCTCGCCGCGCGATCCATTGCATGGCCGCTCGCCCGCTTCGACGCAAGCACAGGTGCGAACGTCCACGGCATGTATCCGCAGCAGCGAAATCACTGCAATGGAGTTGTCATGTTTTCTCGACGTTATCTGGCGATGTGGGGTGCCATCCTGCTGCTCGCGGCCTGCGCGACGCTTGGGGCAGCCGGTCAAATCGCGTGGCTGTGGATCATCTTGCCCGCGCTGCTCGTGGCGCTTGGTCTGTACGACCTGACGCAGGAGCGCCACGCGATCCTGCGCAACTATCCGCTGTGGGGCCATCTGCGCTTCCTGTTCGAATTCATCCGGCCCGAGATCCGCCAGTATTTCGTCGAGGACGACACGGAAGAAAAGCCGTTCTCTCGCGCGCAACGCAGCATCGTCTATCAGCGCGCGAAGAACGAAGTGGACAGCCGCCCATACGGCACCGAAGTCGACGTGAAAGCGGCCGGCCACGAATTCATCAGCCATTCGCTCGTGCCGACGAAGATCGACGGCCACGATTTCCGCGTCACGGTCGGCGCGAACCGCGCGCAGCCGTACTTGATGTCGATCTTCAACATCTCGGCGATGAGCTTCGGCTCGCTGTCGGCGAACGCGATCCGCGCGCTGAACCTCGGCGCGAAAAAAGGCAACTTCGCGCACGACACGGGCGAAGGCTCGATGTCGAAATATCACCGCGAGCATGGCGGCGACATCATCTGGGAGATCGCGTCGGGCTACTTCGGCTGCCGCAACGACGACGGCACTTTCAGCGCCGACAAGTTCGCGAAGCAGGCAAGCGAGCCGCAGGTGAAGATGATCGAAGTGAAGCTGTCGCAAGGCGCCAAGCCCGGCCACGGCGGCGTGTTGCCCGCCGCGAAGATCACGCCCGAAATCGCCGAAACGCGCGGCGTGCCGATGGGCCGCGACTGCATCTCGCCCGCCACGCACTCCGAATTTTCGACGCCGCGCGAACTGCTCGAATTCGTCGAGCGGCTGCGCAATCTGTCGGGCGGCAAGCCGACGGGCTTCAAGCTGTGCATCGGCCATCCGTGGGAATTTTTCGGCATTGCCAAGGCCATGCTGGAGACGGGCATCCTGCCCGACTTCATCGTAGTCGACGGCGCGGAAGGCGGCACGGGCGCGGCGCCGCTCGAATTCACCGATCACATCGGCGTGCCGTTGCAGGAAGGGCTGCTGCTCGTGCACAACACGCTCGTCGGCATCGGGCTGCGCGACAAGATCCGCGTCGGCGCGAGCGGCAAGATGATCACGGCGTTCGATATCGCGAAAACGCTGGCCATCGGCGCCGACTGGGTGAACGCGGCGCGCGGCTTCATGTTCGCGGTCGGCTGCATTCAGGCGCAGACGTGCCACACGGGCCGCTGCCCGACGGGCGTCGCGACGCAGGACCCGGTGCGCCAGCGCGCGCTGATCGTCACCGACAAATCCGACCGCGTGTTCAACTTCCATCACAACACGCTGCACGCGCTGCAGGAAATCGTCCAGGCGGCGGGCCTGCGTCACCCGGCCGATCTGCGCGCGCATCACATCGTGCGGCGCGTGTCGTCGTATGAAGTGCGGCTGATGTCCGATCTGTTGAAGTATCTCGAGCCGAACGATCTGATCAACGGCAACTACCGATATACGCTGTATGAGAAGTATTGGCCTGTCGCGCGCAGCGATTCGTTCGCGCCGGATCTCGAAGCCGTGACCGCCTGATAGCCTGATCGCCTGATCGCCTCTGAGCGAAGGCCAGGAAAAAGCGCGCGTTGGATGAGAGTCCAACGCGCGCTTTCTGATTTGCGCTTGCCGCGTTACTTGTTCGACGCGAGCCGCTGTTCGATATGCTGCGCGCGCGCCGCCGATGCCGGATGCGAACTCAGCATGCTCGACTTGCCGCCATCGAGCTTCGCGAGCTTGTTAAACGCGCTGACGAGGCCGGACGGGTCCTGGCCCTTCTTCTTCTGGATATCGAACGAATAGTCGTCGGCGGCCGATTCCTGCGACTGCGAGAACTGGGCGTTGACGAGCTTCTCGGAGAAGTCGCCGAGCTGCGAAGCTGAAATCGCCCCCGTGATGCCGCCCGCCGACGACGCCACCGAGCGCAGCGCCGACGTTGCATACGCAACCTGCATCGCTTTCTTCGTATGGCCAAGCGCGACGTGCCCCATCTCGTGACCGACGACGCCGCGCACTTCGTCGTCCGTCATCATGTCCATCAGGCCGCTATAAACGCGCACGCAGCCGTTCGCCATCGCCCAGGCGTTGACGTCCTTCGTGATGTAGACCTTGTAGTTGACGGGCACGCCGTTGATGTTGTCGCCCAGCTGCGCGGCGATCTTGTTCAGGCGCTTCGCGTAGGCGCTGCCGGCGGGCGCCACCCGGTTTTCGGAATCGAGCTGCGCGCACGACTTGTCGGATAGCGTGCGCACGTCGGCATCCGTCAGCGATGCGGCCTGAAAGGCCTGCGAACCGGATTGAACGAGAGAGCTGGGATCGAGGCTCGCGCCCGAACAGGCGGCGAGTACGCCGCATGCGGCGGCTGCGAGAGTGACACGGATCGTTTTCATCGTCGGACGTCCCCTTTGACGGATGTTATTGATGGGTAACCGCGGGGCAACCGCGGATCACCGCACGAGACGTCCTCGATGCCTGCTAGCGCAACGAACGCATCCGGGCGGTTTCGTCCAGGCAGACGCTCAAACGGCAAGCGCCTGACGGGCAGGCGCTTTGTAACATGTCGAAAGACAGTTTCGGGGAAATCGTAAGCTTTCTTGACACTCGCTGTCCAGGCACGCCTTCAGGCCCGCGCGACACCCGAGCTGCAAGTCGATGCGCGATGGATCGGCGGAAGCGGATCAGGACAGTTGCGTGTCGATGAACGACTGACGCTGCGACAGTTTCTGATAATGCCTGTCGAGATTCGGATGCAGCTCGCGCCAGTTCAGCTGCGGCATACGGAAGTCCAGATAGCTGAGCGCGCAGCCCACGGCCACGTCGGCGAGCGTGTACTGATTACCCGCGCACCATGCCTTCGAGCCCAGGCCTTGCGCCATCGCCTTCAGGCCGTCGTCGATCTTGTGGCGCTGACGCGCGACCCACGTTTCGCTGCGATGTTCCTCGTCGCGCAACACGCCTTCCAGACGGATCAGCACGGCGGCGTCCATGATGCCGTCCGCGAGCGCTTCCCAGCACCGCACTTCGACACGCTCGCGGCCCGCTTGCGGCATCAGCTTGCAGACGGGCGACAGCGTATCGACGTATTCGCAGATCACGCGCGAGTCGAACACGGCGGCGCCGTCTTCCATCACAAGACACGGCACCTTGCCGATCGGATTGAAGTCGTGAATGTGCGTGTCGGGAGCCCAGACATTTTCCAGTTCGAGCTTGTAGTCGATTTTCTTTTCGGCGAGCACCACCCGCGCCTTGCGGACGAATGGGCTCGACAGCGAACCGATGAGTTTCATCACATCCTGCCTTTATTGAAATTGGCCGAAAGTATACGTGCGTTGGCGCTTTCCGGAGGGTTTTCCCTGCCTCGCACCGTGCGCTTCGCTCCGTTGGCACGCGCAGTTGTAGACAGATTGCAACATATCCAATCGGACGCGCGACGGTCTAGCTGGCCGGATGGCCAGGCGTCGCGCGGCGGCGGATCGCGGGCCACGACGGGCGCCCGGGATCGGCATCCGCGACCGGAATCCGCGACCGGCATCCCGGCCGGCACCCGCGACCGGCATCCCGCCTGGCACCCGCGACCTGCACGCGCGAGCGCACATCGCACACCCCGCCGCCCCGCCGCGCGCGGGCGCGGCCCGTCCGGAACCGATTTGCGTTGGGCGATACAATCGCAAAATGACGGCGGCAGGCCCCAGCGCGTTTTCGCCGCGCGCCGAGCCGCCGTCCATCCAGCAAGATCAACCGCCGACCGAACTCATGACCGATCTGACTCCGGCTATCGACATTTACCGCCAGCGCCGCGCGCGCGTGCTCCAGGCGCTGCCGCGCGACGGGCGGCGGCGTGGCGATCGTCCCGACGGCACCCGAAGTGCTGCGCAATCGCGACGCCGACTATCCCTACCGGCACGACAGCTACTTCTATTATCTGACCGGCTTCACCGAGCCCGAGGCGACCCTCGTGCTCGATGCAAGCGCAAAGCCGGACCAGCCCGCCGCGATCCTGTTCTGCCGCGCGAAGAACGCGGAGCGCGAGACGTGGGAAGGCTTCCGCTTCGGTCCTGAAGGCGCGCGCGAGGCGTTCGGCTTCGACGCGGCGTTCGCGTTCGACGAGATCGACACGCAGCTGCCGCGCATCATCGCGGACAAGCCGGCGCTGCACTACGCGCTCGGCGCGTCGGAAGAATTCGACGGCAAGGTGCGCCAATGGCTCGACGCCGTGCGCGCGCAGGGCCGCAGCGGCGTGCTCGCGCCGTCGGCCGTGCACGACCTCGTGCCGTTGCTCGACGAGATGCGCCTCGTCAAGGACGCGCACGAACTGTCGATCATGCGCCGCGCCGCCGCGATCTCCGCGCAGGCGCACCGGCGCGCGATGGCGGCATGCCGTCCCGGCGTGCGCGAATACGAACTCGAAGCCGAGTTGCTTTACACGTTCCGCAAGCATGGCGCGCAGGCGCCCGCGTACGGCTCGATCGTCGCGGCGGGCGCGAACGCGTGCGTGCTGCACTACCCCGCGGGCAATGCCGTCGCGCAGGACGGCGACCTGATCCTGATCGACGCGGCGTGCGAACTCGACGGCTACGCGTCGGACATCACGCGCACCTTTCCCGCGAGCGGCCGCTTCACGCCCGCGCAGCGCGAAATCTACGATATCGTGCTGGCCGCGCAACAGGCCGCCGTCGACGCGACCAAAGCAGGCGTGAGCTTCGACGCGCCGCATCAGGCCGCCGTGCGCGTGCTCGCGCAAGGTCTGCTCGACACGGGCATCCTGAATCGCGATCTGTTCGCGGGCGTCGACGAAGTGATCGAGGAGCGCGCGTACGCGCGTTTCTACATGCATCGCACGGGCCATTGGCTCGGCATGGACGTGCACGATGCGGGCGATTATCGCGAGCGCGGCGCGCCCGCCGACGAACACGGCGCGCTGCCGTGGCGCACGCTGAAACCCGGCATGACGCTGACGATCGAGCCGGGCCTCTACATCCGCGCCGCCGACGACGTGCCCGAGCAGTACTGGAACATCGGCATCCGCATCGAGGACGACGCGATCGTCACGGCGACGGGCTGCGAGCTGATCACGCGCGACGTGCCCGTCGATGCCGACGAGATCGAAGCGCTGATGCGGGAGAAAGCCGGCATCGCCTGAGCCGAACGGAAACGACAAGAAGATGAACGACCTCCACCACGCGGCGTCGGACGCGCCCGCCTTGACTGCCAGCCACGCGCCGTTCGACTACGACGTGACGATCGTCGGCGCGGGGCCCGTCGGGCTCGCGCTCGCGGGCTGGCTCGCGCGGCGAAGCGCGACGCAGAAGCTGAACATCGCGCTGATCGACGCGCGCGAGCCGGAAGATTCGGTCGCCGATCCGCGCGCGATCGCCGTGTCGCACGGCAGCCGGATGATTCTCGAGCCGCTCAACTGGCCCGCCGATGCCACGGCGATCCAGCGCATCCACGTGTCGCAGCGCGGCCATTTCGGGCGCACGCTGATCGATCACGCCGAGCACGGTCTGCCCGCGCTCGGCTATGTATTGCGCTACGGCTCGATCGTCCATGCGCTCGCCGAAGCCGTGCGCGCGACGCCCGTGCACTGGTTCAAGTCGACGAAGGCCCAGACGCCTCAGCAGCTCGAAAACGACGAAGGCGTGCTGCTGCCGATCGAAAGCGCGCACGTGACGCGCACGCTGCGCACGCGGATTCTGGTGAGCGCCGAGGGCGGTCTGTTCGGCGAACAGCAGGCAGGGCCGGGCGAAACGCGCGATTACGGTCAGACGGCGCTGGTCGGCACGGTGACGATGTCCGCGCCGCAGCCGCATGTCGCGTGGGAGCGCTTTACGCGGCAAGGTCCCATCGCGCTGCTGCCGACGGGCGGCGTGCGGGGCGCGGACTATGCGCTCGTCTGGTGCTGCGCGCCGGGCGAAGCGGCGCGCCGTGCCCAATTGCCGGACGACGCGTTTCTGCGCGAACTCGGCGCCGAGTTCGGCGACCGGATGGGCCGCTTCACGCAGATCAAGGGGCGCGCAGCGTTCCCGCTCGGCCTGAATACCGTCGATACGCTGGTCAAAGGCAGCGTGGTCGCGATCGGCAATGCTGCGCAGACGCTGCATCCCGTTGCGGGTCAAGGCCTGAATCTCGGGCTGCGCGACGCGCACGCGCTCGCCGACGCGATCTCGCACTACGGCGCGACGCGCAGCGCGCTGGTCGCCTTCGCGCAACGCCGCGCGCTCGACCGGCGCATGACGATCGGCGCCACGGACATGCTCGCGCGCCTCTTCACGATCGATTTTCCGCCGCTCGCGACGCTGCGCGGCCTCGCGCTCACCGCGCTCGAATTCGTGCCGCCCGTCAAGACGGCGCTCGCGCGTCAGATGATGTTCGGGCAGCGCCGGTAAGCGCGAAAAAATCGCGCCACAGTGGCCGCCGTTCTATGAATGCGGCCACTTTCATAGAAGATTTAATGAGTTAGCTCAGACGCCGTTCGGTCTGGCCGAGCGCGTTAACGCTAAAATAGCGGTTTTCCCTCGTATTTTGCGGTTCGTGCCGCGCGCCATTTCCAACCAGGCGCGGGGCTCCTTGCCGCCGTTTCCGCCATGCCCACTCTCGGCTCCCATACTCTGCGCAATAACCTGTTCGTCGCCCCGATGGCGGGCGTGACCGACCGGCCGTTCCGCCAGCTCTGCAAGCGCATGGGCGCGGGTTATGCGGTGTCGGAAATGGTTGCGTCGAACGCGCAGCTGTGGAAAAGCGAAAAGACGATGCGCCGCGCCAATCACGCGGGCGAAGTCGAGCCGATCGCCGTGCAGATCGCGGGCGCCGACCCGCAGACGATGGCGGAAGCCGCCCGCTACAACGTCGCCAACGGCGCACAGATCATCGACATCAACATGGGCTGCCCCGCCAAGAAGGTCTGCAACGTCGCCGCCGGTTCGGCGTTGCTGCAGAACGAGCCGCTCGTGCAACAGATCGTCGAGGCCGTGGTTGGCGCCGTCGGCGTCGGGCCGGATGCCGTGCCCGTCACACTGAAAATCCGTACCGGCTGGAACCGCGAGAACAAGAACGCGCTGAACGTGGCGCGCATCGCCGAACAATCGGGCATTTCGATGCTGACCGTGCACGGCCGCACGCGCGCCGACCTGTATCACGGCGAAGCGGAGTACGAGACGATCGCCGCCGTGAAGGCATCGGTGAAGATTCCCGTGGTGGCGAACGGCGACATAACGTCGCCGTACAAGGCGCGCGAGGTACTGGCGGCAACGGGCGCCGACGCGATCATGATCGGCCGTGCAGCTCAGGGCCGGCCTTGGCTGTTCCGCGAGATCGAGCATTTCCTGCGCACGGGCGAGCTGATGGAGGCGCCGCGTGTCGACGAGATCCAGCAGGTGATGAACGAACACCTGGAAGATCACTACGCGTTCTACGGCGAATTTACGGGCGTTCGGACTGCGCGCAAGCACATCGGCTGGTACACTCGCGGCCTTTCCGGCGCCAACGTGTTCCGCCACCGCATGAATACGCTGGACACGACGCGCGAACAACTGCTCGCCGTCAACGAATTCTTCGACGCGCAAAAGGCGATTTCGGACCGCCTCGTGTACGTCGACAACGAAGTCAACAACAACGGTGAGCAGGATCAAACCGACCGATTAGCAGCATGAGCAAGCACAATATCGAACAATGTGTCCGCGATAGCCTGGGGATGTACTTCCAGGATCTCGACGGCTCCAATCCGCACGACGTCTACGACATGGTGATTTCGTGCGTCGAGAAACCGTTGCTCGAGGTGGTGCTCGAGCAGGCCGGCGGCAACCAGTCGCTGGCCGCCGAGTATCTCGGCATCAACCGCAATACGCTGCGCAAGAAACTGCAACAGCACGGCCTGCTGTAGTCTCGGCGCCCTGCCACGCCTTTCATCGGCTTTTCTTCCCATCATGATCAAGCAAGCGCTCATCTCCGTTTCCGACAAGTCCGGCATCGTCGATTTCGCGAAATCGCTGTCGGACCTCGGCGTCAAGATCCTGTCGACGGGCGGCACCGCGAAACTGCTCGCGGACGCCGGCCTTTCCGTCACCGAAGTGGCCGACTACACGGGCTTTCCGGAAATGCTGGATGGGCGCGTGAAGACGCTGCACCCCAAGGTGCACGGCGGCATTCTCGCCCGCCGCGATCTGCCCGAACACATGGCCGCGCTCGAAAAGCACGACATCCCGACCATCGATCTGCTCGTCGTGAACCTGTACCCGTTCGTGCAGACGATCTCGAAGGAAGAGTGCTCGCTGGAAGACGCGATCGAGAATATCGATATCGGCGGCCCGACCATGCTGCGCTCGGCGGCGAAGAATCATCGCGACGTCACCGTCGTGGTCGATCCCGCCGACTACGCGAGCGTGCTCGACGAAATGCGCGCGAACGGCAACACGGTCGGCTACAAGACCAACTTCCGCCTCGCGACCAAGGTATTCGCGCACACCGCGCAGTACGACGGCGCGATCACGAACTACCTGACGAGCCTCACGGAAGAACTGCAGCACCGCGACCGCAACACGTATCCCGCCACGCTGAACATGGCGTTCGACAAGGTGCAGGATCTTCGCTACGGCGAAAACCCGCACCAAAGCGCCGCGTTCTATCGCGACATTTCGGTGCCCGCCGGCGCGCTCGCGAACTATCGCCAGTTGCAGGGCAAGGAACTGTCGTACAACAACATCGCCGATTCGGACGCCGCGTGGGAATGCGTGAAGACGTTCGACGCGCCCGCCTGCGTGATCATCAAGCACGCGAACCCTTGCGGCGTGGCCGTCGGCGCGAACGCGCACGAAGCGTATTCGAAGGCGTTCCAGACCGATCCGACCTCGGCATTCGGCGGCATCATCGCGTTCAACCGCGAAGTGGACGAAGCGGCGGCACAGGCGGTGGCGAAGCAGTTCGTCGAAGTGCTGATCGCGCCGTCGTTCAGCGAAGCCGCGAAGCAGGTGTTCGCCGCGAAGCAGAACGTGCGTCTGCTCGAAATCGCGCTGGGCGACGGCCACAACGCGTTCGACCTGAAGCGCGTGGGCGGCGGGCTGCTGGTGCAATCGCTCGATGCGAAAAACGTGCAGCCGCATGAACTGCGCGTCGTCACGAAGCGTCACCCGACGCCGAAGGAAATGGACGACCTGCTGTTCGCGTGGCGCGTCGCGAAGTTCGTCAAGTCGAACGCGATCGTGTTCTGTGCGAACGGCATGACGATGGGCGTCGGCGCGGGCCAGATGAGCCGCGTGGACTCGGCGCGCATCGCGAGCATCAAGGCGCAGAACGCGGGCCTCACGCTGTCGGGCACGGCCGTGGCGTCGGACGCTTTCTTCCCGTTCCGCGACGGTCTCGACGTGGTCGTGAACGCGGGCGCGACGTGCGTGATCCAGCCTGGCGGCTCGATGCGCGACGACGAAGTGATCGCCGCCGCCGACGAGCACAACATCGCGATGGTCGTGACGGGCGTTCGACACTTCCGTCACTGATCGGCTTCAACACGCTTAGAAACGGCCCGGCAGTGCGCAACTGCCGGGCCGTTTTGCATATCGCGTTTGACGGTGTGCCGTTGTAGTATCGCAGGCACTGAACACGCACCGCACATATGAGAATTCTCGGCATCGACCCAGGCTTGCGCGTCACTGGTTTTGGCGTGATCGACCAGTCCGGTCATCAGCTGACTTACGTGACGAGCGGCGTCATCAAGACCGCCGATGCCGATCTGCCCACGCGCCTCGGTACTATCTTCGAAGGCATTTCGACGCTGATCCGCCAGCATGCACCCGATCAGGCGGCGATCGAAAAGGTGTTCGTGAACGTCAACCCGCAGTCCACCCTGTTGCTCGGCCAGGCGCGCGGCGCGGCAATTTGCGGGCTGGTGGCGGGCGGCGTGCCCGTCGCCGAATACACGGCTTTGCAATTGAAACAGGCCGTGGTCGGCTACGGACGCGCAACGAAAGAGCAGATGCAGCAGATGGTCGTGCGGTTGCTGTGCCTCTCGGGCATTCCATCCACAGATGCCGCCGATGCGCTCGGCATGGCGATCTGTCATGCGCATGGCGGTGGCACGTTGAGCACGCTGGGCGGCATTGCGCCGGCACTGGCGAAGAAGGGGCTGCGGGTGCGGCGCGGGCGGTTGGTGGGTTAGACGCCTTCAGGCGACGTCAGCGTCGCCCTGCCAAAGCCAGCCGGCACGCCAGGCCGGCGAAGACAGATCCGAGCAGATACTGAGGCCAACGCGACGCACGCTTGCCGCTGATCAGCTTCCGGCTCAGCCTGCTGGCCAGCAGGATCACACTGCCATTGACGAAAAACCCGATCACGTTCAGCACGGTCGCAAGCAACATGATCTGTACAGCGACCGATCCCGCTTCCGGTTTCACGAACTGTGGAAACAGCGCGAGCACGAACAGCGCGACTTTAGGATTGAGCAGGTTCGTGAACAACCCTTGCCTGAAAATTCTGCCGATGGGATAGCGTCGCATCGATGTGTTCGGTGCAAGCACGGTGCCCTCTGAGCGCAATGTCTTCCACGCGAGATAGAGCAAATAGGCCGCGCCTGTGAAGCGCACCATGTGGTAGGCCATTGGTGCAGCAAGAAACAACTGTGACAGACCAAGCGCTGCAGCCAGCGCGTGGCAATAGGTGCCGACAAGGATGCCGGCAAGCGACGCAAAACCCGCGGCGCTCCCTTGGCTGACGCTGCGGGAAGCGATCAGCAGCATATCGGGACCTGGCGTGGCGGTAAGTGCGAGACACGCGCCTGAGAACAGCGCGAGCGTGGTGAGACTGAGCATCGAAGACCCCTTGGCGAGTTGCGGAACGTCCAAAAGGGATCTCAGTGTATGGAGCCCAAGCGGCCTAGTCAATCGGCCGCGCGCCTACACCTGTCAGAACCGGCGCACGAAAGCCCACCACGCTGCGCTACACTCGCGCTTTCCCCTGATAGTACGAACCCGCCATGATCGGTCGCATCGCCGGCGTCCTGCTGGAAAAGAACCCGCCTCACCTTCTGATCGACTGCAACGGCGTCGGCTACGAAGTCGACGTGCCGATGAGCACGTTCTACAACCTGCCCGGCACCGGCGAGAAGGTCGTGTTGCTCACGCAGATGATCGTGCGTGAAGACGCGCACCTGCTATACGGCTTTCTCACGCCGCAAGAGCGCTCGACGTTTCGCGAATTGTTAAAGATCACGGGCATCGGCGCGCGCATGGCGCTGGCCGTGCTGTCCGGCATGAGCGTGCAGGAACTGTCGCAGACGGTGACGATGCAGGACGCCGCGCGCCTCACGCGCGTGCCGGGCATCGGAAAGAAAACGGCCGAGCGGCTCCTGCTCGAACTGAAGGGCAAGCTCGGCGCCGACCTGGGCGCAATGGCGAGCGCCGCGTCGCAATCCGATCACGCGTCCGACATCCTGAATGCATTGCTGGCATTGGGTTACTCCGAAAAAGAAGCGCTCGCGGCCATCAAGAACGTGCCGGCGGGCACAGGCGTTTCCGAGGGCATCAAGCTCGCGTTGAAGGCGCTGTCGAAGGCCTGAGCGGCGTTGCACGAGCGGCGATGCGTGAAGCTTCGCACGCCGCTCATTCGTACGCACCCTGGCCGTTCGGCCAGCTTTGCGAAGGGTTGTCGCGCGGTACAATTGCCGCATGATCGAACACGACAAACTCGCCGCCGAACGCATCATCGCCGCCACGCCCGTTTCGCCGAACGAGGAAGCGTTCGAGCGCGCATTGCGCCCGCGCCAGCTCGACGAATACGTCGGCCAGGAAAAGGTGCGCGGCCAGCTGGAAATCTTCATCGAGGCGGCCAAGCGCCGTTCCGAATCGCTGGATCACGTGCTGCTGTTCGGCCCGCCGGGTCTCGGCAAAACCACGCTCGCGCACATCATCGCGCGCGAAATGGGCGTCAATCTGCGGCAAACGTCCGGCCCTGTGCTGGAGCGCGCAGGTGACCTCGCCGCGCTGCTGACCAACCTCGAAGCCAACGACGTCCTGTTCATCGACGAAATTCACCGGCTGTCGCCCGTCGTCGAGGAAATCCTGTACCCGGCGCTGGAGGATTATCAGATCGACATCATGATCGGCGAAGGCCCGGCGGCGCGCAGCGTGAAGCTCGATCTGCAGCCTTTCACGCTGGTCGGCGCGACCACGCGCGCGGGCATGCTGACCAATCCGTTGCGCGACCGTTTCGGTATCGTCGCGCGGCTGGAGTTCTATAACGCCGAGGAACTGGCGCGCATCGTGAGCCGTTCGGCGTCGCTGCTGGGTGCGCAGATTCATCCCGAAGGCGCGCTGGAAATCGCGAAGCGCTCGCGCGGCACGCCGCGTATCGCAAACCGGCTGCTGCGCCGCGTACGCGACTACGCCGAAGTGAAGGCGGATGGCAACATCACCGCAAAGGTGGCGGACGCCGCGCTCAAGATGCTCGACGTCGATCCCGTCGGCTTCGATCTGATGGACCGCAAGCTGCTCGAAGCGATCCTGCACAAGTTCGATGGCGGTCCCGTGGGCGTCGACAATCTCGCGGCCGCGATCGGCGAGGAGCGCGATACGATCGAAGACGTGCTCGAACCGTATCTGATCCAGCAAGGTTTCTTGCAGCGCACGCCGCGCGGACGGGTCGCGACGCTGTTGACCTATCGGCACTTCGGCTTGGCCGCGCCGGATTCGGCGAGCCCGGTCCGCAATTTGTGGGATTCCGAGCCGAGCTAAGCGGCTGTGTTCATCAGTTAAGAAGCAAGAAGCGAAAAGCGCGGCGTTCTCAAAAGCGACGCCGCGCCGATCGGATTCAACGCCGCACTGCGGGCGTTTTCTTGAAACTGTCGTCGGCGGAATGGCCGTCCAGATGCGCGACATCGGCCCACGACACGACCGTCGCGTGACCGCCATCGAAATCGACCGCATTGACGCTAGTATTCAGTAGCGCGTATGTGCGGGGCGCGTCGAGCGGCAAACCGTTCGCGAAGCGATACACGCAGTCCAACACGCCGCCGTGCGCGACAAGCGCGATCCGGCCATTCGGATGCGCGGCAACGATGGGCTCGATTGCATGCAGCACGCGGTGATAGAACACCCGCTGCGATTCGCCCTCAGGCGGCGAAAAACCAGGATTGCGCGTCTGCCATTGTGCGTATTCGTCGGGAAAACGCAGCGCGATCTCGTCGCTGTCGTGCCCTTGGAACGCGCCATAGTTGCGCTCGCGTAAGCCCTCTCGCAGCTGCAACGGCAAACCAAGCGCATCGGCGAAAGGCCGCGCCGTTTGCTGCGCGCGCAACAGGTCGCTCGAATAGATCGCATCGAGCCTCGCCCCCGCTTGCGCCTCGCGCGCGAAACGTTCGGCGAGACGCTGCGCCTGCTCGACGCCGCTCGTCGCGAGCGGAATGTCGATGTGCCCTTGAATCCGCTTGATGCGGTTCCAGTCGGTTTCGCCGTGTCGGATGAGGAGAACTTGTGTAGCCATGAAATCGGCGTGGAAAACCTCGATGGCGAGCGTTATGGGCGCGTCTGCAGCCAGAATGTGACCGGGCCGTCGTTGACCAGCGAAACCTGCATCTCCGCACCGAACTCGCCCGTTTCGACGATGGAATGCTTCGACCGTGCCGCCGCGACAAGGTAATCGAACAGGCGCTTGCCCTCGTCGGGGGGGCGCGGCGGGCGTGAAGCTCGGGCGCAGGCCGCTGTTCGTATCGGCGGCGAGCGTGAATTGCGACACCAGCAGCAAGCCGCCCGTGCGCCCCTCGCCGTCGATGTTCTGCACGGACAGGTTCATCTTGCCCGCTGCGTCGCTGAACACGCGATAGCCGAGTACTTTGGCGAGCAGTTTGTCGGCGATAGCATCGGTGTCGCCGCGCTCGGCGCAGACCAGCGCGAGCAGGCCCGCATCGATCGCGCCCGTCACGCGGTCGCCCACGCGCACTTCCGCGCGCCGCACGCGTTGAATCAGCGCGATCATGCGACCTCCCGCCACCGCGCCACGCGCGAAGACTCGCGGAACGTCATGCCGTCAGCGTCACGCGCGCGAAGCGGCGCTTGCCCACCTGCACGACGAACTCGCCCGCTTCGACCTTCAGGCCCTTGTCCGTCACCGTCGTGCCGTCGATCTTCACGCCGGCTTGCTCGATGTTGCGCAGCGCTTCGCTCGTCGACGGCACGAGCCCCGCCTGCTTCAGCAGTTGTCCGATCGCGAGCGGTGCGCCCGCGAGCGTCACCGACGGAATGTCGTCCGGCACGCCGCCCTTCGCGCGGTGGTTGAAGTCTTCGAGCGCGCGTTCGGCGTCGGCTTGCGAGTGAAAACGCGCGACGATTTCCTGCGCCAGCATGACCTTGAAATCGCGCGGATTACGCCCGCCTTCGATTTCGCGCCTGAAGCCTTCGATCTCGCTCATCGGACGGAACGACAGCAGCTCGAAGTAGCGCCACATCAGCACGTCGGAAATGCTCATGAGTTTGCCGAACATATCGTTCGGCTTTTCGCTGATGCCGACGTAATTGCCCTTCGACTTCGACATCTTCTCGACGCCGTCGAGCCCTTCGAGCAGCGGCATGGTCAAAATGCACTGCTGCTCCTGGCCGTACTGCTTTTGCAGTTCGCGGCCGACCAGCAGATTGAACTTCTGATCCGTGCCGCCGAGTTCGAGGTCGGCGTTCAGCGCAACGGAGTCGTAACCCTGCATCAGCGGGTACAGGAATTCGTGGATCGAAATAGGCACGCCGCTCTGGAAGCGCTTGGTGAAGTCTTCGCGCTCCAGAATGCGCGCGACCGTGTAGCGCGACGCAAGCTTGATCATGCCGTCGGCGCCGAGCGGCATCGACCATTCGCTGTTGTAGCGGATTTCCGTTTTTTCGCGATCGAGCACGAGCGCGGCCTGCTCGAAATACGTCTTCGCGTTCGATTCGATCTGCTCGCGCGTGAGCGGC
Source organism: Paraburkholderia bengalensis (assembly GCF_037126505.1). Lineage (NCBI taxonomy): Bacteria > Pseudomonadati > Pseudomonadota > Betaproteobacteria > Burkholderiales > Burkholderiaceae > Paraburkholderia > Paraburkholderia bengalensis. Next base: position 63,429 of record NZ_JACFYJ010000031.1, on the reverse strand, counting down.
GGGCGCGTCGCGTTGCGGCCGGAAGGATCGCCGATCAGCGACGTGAAATCGCCGATCAGAAAAATTACCGTGTGGCCGAGGTCCTGGAGCTGGCGCATCTTGTTCAGCACGACGGTGTGGCCGATGTGGATGTCGGGCGCCGTAGGATCGAGACCGAGCTTGATGCGCAGCGGCGTGCCCGTCGCGGCGCTTTTCGCGAGCTTTTGCGCGAACTCCTCTTCGATCAGCAGTTCATCGACGCCGCGCTTCGTGACTTCGAGCGCGTGGCGGACTTCGTCGGTGATCGGGTAGGCGGAATTGGGCTTGGCGGTGGACTCGGTGCTCATGCTGGAACGGGAGATCGCAAAAAGGGAGATTGTCCCATAGTTGCGGCGCATTGCGCCCCGATCTCGCGCGAAACGCCGCCAATTCGCGGCGCAACGGGGTTCGCCACAGCGCTTTTTCCGGTCGGGGCGCGAACGTTCGACGGTTGTTTCGCGCTGCATCGATGAGCGACAATCGACGTCACCCGCGCGCCAGCATGTCCCCGACGCGCAATGAACGACGATGAGAGGAGCAAAGCGTGGCCAAAGACAGCGCAGACGGCGTGTATCTCGGCTTGATGTCGGGCACGAGCATGGACGGCGTAGACGGCGTGGCCGTCGAATTCGCGAAGGGCAAGGCGCCCGTCGTACGGTCGCAGGCGTTCGTCGGCTTTTCGGAGGGGCTGCGCGACGCGCTGTTCGCGCTTCAGCAACCCGGCGACAATGAAATCGAACGAGAAGCGCTTGCGGCCAATGCGCTGGCCGCGCGCTACACGGTGTGCTGTCACGAACTGCTGCGCGCGGGCAACCTGTCCGCCGCCGAGGTCCGCGCGATCGGCGTGCACGGCCAGACGGTGCGGCATCGGCCCGAGAAGGGTTACACGCGGCAGATCAACAACCCGTCGCTGCTGGCCGAAATGACGCACATCGACGTGATCGCCGATTTCCGCAGCCGCGACGTCGCCGCGGGCGGCCAGGGCGCGCCGCTCGTTCCCGCTTTCCACGCGACGGTGTTCGGGGCGAAGAACGAGACGCGCGTGGTCTGCAATCTGGGCGGGATCAGCAATATCACGATTTTGTCGGCGAACGGCGCCGTACGCGGCTTCGATTGCGGGCCAGCCAACGCGCTGCTCGACGAATGGGCGCAGCGGCATCTGGGCAAGTCTTTCGACGAAAACGGCCAGTTTGCGGCGTCGGGTCAGGTGCATCGCCCGTTGCTGAACGCGTTTCTCGACGAGCCGTTTTTCGAGGCGCAACCGCCGAAGAGCACGGGCCGCGATCTTTTCAACGCCGAATGGCTCGACGCCCGGCTGCAAGGGTTCGCCGACGTTAGTCCCGCCGATGTTCAAGCGACGCTCGTCGCGCTGACGGCCGTGACCGTCGCGCGCGAGATCGAGCGACATGCGCCCGATTGCAAGGCCGTCTATGTGTGCGGCGGCGGCGCGCGAAATCCGGAGATCATGAAAGCGCTGCAAGGCGCGCTGACGGAAAGCGGCTGCAGCGGCGTACCCGTGATGACGACGGAAGCGCTTGGCGTGCCGCCGCATCAGGTCGAGCCGCTGGCGTTCGCGTGGCTCGCGATGCGCTGCGTGGCGCGCGAGCCGGGGAATTTGCCGTCGGTGACAGGCGCCTCCGACGAACGCGTGCTCGGCGCGATCTATCCGCGCTGAGACGAAGCGCACTCAAGCCTTGCGGCGAACATAAAAAAACGGGGCCGAAGCCCCGTTTTTGCTGCAACTTGCGCGAAGTACGCCGTAGATCAAACCGAGAACGACGAACCGCAACCGCAGGTGGTCGTGGCGTTCGGGTTCTTGATCACGAATTGCGCACCGTTGATGTCGTCCTTGTAGTCGATCTCGGCGCCAACCAGGTACTGGTAGCTCATCGAGTCGATCAGCAACTGGACGCCGCTCTTGTTCATGACGGTGTCGTCTTCGTTGACTTCTTCGTCGAACGTAAAGCCATACTGGAAACCCGAGCAGCCGCCACCCTGCACGAACACGCGCAGTTTCAGCTCCGGGTTGCCTTCTTCTTCGATCAGTTGCTTGACCTTTTCGGCCGCTGCGTCGGTAAAGACGAACGGGCCCGGCATCTCGGTCACGGGGGTGTCGGTCACTGCGTCCATGCGAACTCTCCAAAATAGCTTCTAAACGCTATTGTATTGCTCTTCCCGATATCGTGCTGAAGCCCATGAAATCAATAGGTTCTTAGGCGCGGTGCCCGATGGGAATGGCGGGTGTCAACCGCGTTCCCGTGCATCTGTCTGCGGTGTGTCCGTACGGCGGAATCGGCAGCCGCAAATAGAAAAGCCGCCTTCGCATCTGCGTCGGCGGCTTTCTGCAGCAGGCTCTGCACGAAACAGAGCCAGCCCGAAACGATTAACGCTTCGAGAACTGCTTGCGGCGACGTGCCTTGTGGAAACCGACCTTCTTACGCTCGACTTCACGTGCGTCACGCGTCACGAAGCCTGCGTTCGACAGCGCCGGCTTCAGCGTTGCGTCGTAGTCCATCAGCGCGCGCGTGATGCCGTGGCGAACCGCGCCTGCTTGACCCGTTTCACCGCCGCCCGACACGTTGACCTTGATGTCGAACGTCGAAGCGTGGTTCGTGAGTTCCAGCGGCTGACGCACGATCATCAGCGAGGTTTCGCGCGAGAAGTAGTCAGCGATGGGCTTGCCGTTGACGACGATGTCGCCCTTGCCTGCCTTGATGAAGACACGAGCAACGGCGCTCTTGCGGCGGCCCGTACCGTAATTCCAGTTACCGATCATGTGGGCTCCCCTTAGATCTCGAGCGCCTTCGGCTGTTGTGCCGAGTGCGGATGCGTTGCGTCTGCGTAGACCTTCAGCTTCTTGATCATCGCGTAGCCGAGCGGGCCCTTCGGCAGCATGCCCTTGACCGCCTTCTCGAGCGCGCGGCCCGGGAAGCGTTCCTGCATCTTGCCGAATGTCGTTTCATAGATACCGCCCGGGTAGCCCGAGTGGCGGTAGTACTTCTTGTCCGTGGTCTTGTTGCCCGTGACCTTCAGCTTGCCGGCGTTGATAACGATGATGAAATCACCGGTGTCGACGTGCGGAGTGAATTCAGGCTTGTGCTTGCCGCGAAGACGGTGTGCCACTTCGCTGGCGACACGGCCGAGAACTTTATCCGTCGCGTCAATCACAAACCATTCACGCGTCACCTCATGGGCTTTTGCGGAAAACGTCTTCATGATCGATCCAAAAAAATAGTGCTGCGCCCTGTGTTTTTTCCTGCTTGTCGTTGCGCATCGAGGCGCGTGCAGGCTCTCCCTGTTCTTCCTCCGCGGGCACGAATGCGGAAAAGCTGATGATTATAAAGGATTTTGCGTCAGGGAGTCAAAAGATGCGAAGCCGCATGGAGCAGGGACGAAAAAAAGCCCGAACTAGCGGTTCGGGCTTAATCCACCTTAGGAGGAGGGTGGAGGAGACATGCGGAGGTTGCCGAACTGCGACAACCAATGAGCAGATTATAGGGAAGCGGCTTGTGCAACGCAAGAGCATTTGCGATGTGAAATTCAATTTCATAATACGCAATTGCCAACCGGTATATCAGCAAGAATAAAACCGCTTATAAAACAGGTAGATAGACTATCTTCTGCAAATACCGCTGGCGGTGGCCTAGGCGCAACACTCCTGCGAACGCTGGGGCTATCCCTAATGCACAGCACATGCGGCAGCGCAACATACCATCCCCGGCCGGCATAATCCTCGGGCAGTGTCGCTTCGGGCGAGCCATCATCCGCCGGGCTACAATGCGTTTTTCGAATTCAAGCCTGGAAGCCGGAGCACAAGCATGGAATGCAAAGTCAGCTGGATGGGTCAGGACGGCATGGCGTTCGCCGCCGAGACGGGCAGCGGCCACCTCGTTGCAATGGACGGCGCGCCGGAAGGCGGCGGTCGCAATCTGGCGCCGCGCCCGATGGAAATGGTGCTGCTCGGCACGGGCGGCTGCACGGCGTATGACGTCGTGATGATCCTGAAAAAGAGCCGCCAGGAAATTTCCGGCTGCTCGGTGACGCTGAAAGCCGAACGCGCAAGCGAAGACCCGAAGGTATTCACGAAGGTCCACTTTCACTTCACGGTGACGGGCAAGAACCTGAATCCGTCGACGGTCGAGCGCGCGATCAATCTGTCGCACGACAAGTACTGCTCGGCGTCGATCATGATCGCGAAGACGGCCGAACTCACGCATTCGTTCGACATCGTCGCCGAGTAAAGCCGCAGCGCATCGGCGCATCGAAAAAGAAAATGCCGGCGTCCACACGGACGCCGGCATTTGTCGTTTGAGCGGCAAAGCAGGCCGATAAGCCGGATTCTGTGCACGCGACGCGCCCGAAAGCGCGCCACGCGTGGCAGCCATTCCTCTAGGCGCGCCATTGCTGACGCGCTCAAGCTTCCTACCCGCAGACGAGACGGGGGCCCCGTCCTGCATCGCGAAGATGCGCGCCTGCCTACTTGGAATTGCTCCGGGTGGAGGTTACCGTGCCGGTCTGCGTCGCCGCAGCCGCGGTGCGCTCTTACCGCACCGTTTCACCCTTACCTGATCCCGGCTTGCGCCGGGCCATCGGCGGTTTGCTTTCTGTTGCCCTGTTCCGCGTGTCGCCACGGATGGCCGTTAGCCATCACCCTGCCCTGTGGAGTCCGGACTTTCCTCGCCCTCGCCGGCCGAAACCGTCGAAGCCGCGACTGCCTGGCCTGCTTTGCTGGCGGCGATTTTACCATCCGGGCCCGTTCGCGACCGGCGCCCGCTGCGAAACACGGACGCATCGTCGTAAAACGACGGCGTGCCGTTCTCCGCCCACCAGCCCGGAATGCCGAGCACGGGAAGCGGCGCGAACATCTGGCTGCTGAATCCGGCGCCGTCGAGCAGCGCCCGCCCCACCGTTTCGTCGAGATAGGCATCGCGTGCGGCACGCGTCCACATGAAGTACGCCGAAGGCACGCCGACGATCCATGCATGCGCGGTGCAGGCCTTGTACGGCGCAACGAGCTTCTCCAGCAACGCATGCCCGAAACAGCGCACTTCGCACCGCTCGTCCCACGCGGCCCGGTGATCGATGAACAGCGTCTTCCAGTCGAACGCCCGCAGCGCGGCGCTCAGCGCCGGGTCCGCGCAGGCGAACAGCACGGCGTTCTCGTCGAATAGCGTGAGCGCGTCGCGCGTGCCGCCGCGCGTCGGACCGACGCCCAGCGCATCGACGGCCGCCGAGCCGCGCGCCGTCAGCGCCGCCTTGATGCGCGGAAACTGGAACCACATCAGCGCGTTGAAAAAATCGTGCAGGTTGTGGCGCGTCGGCACGCAGCCCGTCGCGGCAATGTGCGCTTCGTACGCGGTGCCGGGCGGCAGTGCGTCCTGCGCGATGAAGGCGAGGCGCTGCCCGCGACCCGTGGCGAGGCCGGCCGACATGGCATCGGCGTTCATCTCGCGCAACTGCTCTGCCGCGCTGTGCAGCGCGGCACGTTGCCAGCGCACGCCGCGCGCCGCTACCTGGGCGAACCACGGCCTCGCCCAGTCGATATCGGCAAAACCAGGTACGACGCGCTTGAGCGCGCCACCCGGCCGATCCACATTGCGCGACATCGGCTCAGCAAGCGTTCAAACGAGCTTCCAGCCGATCGTCTCGCCGCCGCGCAACGGCACGACGGGCGTCTCGCCGGCAGCGACCTCCGCCGGCAACGTCCACGCTTCGCGGCGCAGCGTCACCTTCTCCTCGCTGCGCGGCAGCCGGTAGAAATCCGCGCCGTGGAAACTCGCAAAGCCTTCGAGCTTGTCGAGCGCGCCCGCGCCGTCGAACGCTTCCGCGTACAGCTCGAGCGCGTGCAGCGCCGTGTAGCAGCCCGCACAGCCACACGCATGCTCCTTCAGCCCCTTCGGATGCGGCGCGCTGTCCGTGCCGAGGAAAAAGCGCGGATTGCCCGACGTCGCTGCCTCGACCAGCGCCACGCGATGCGTCTCGCGCTTGAGCACCGGCAAGCAGTAGTAATGCGGACGGATGCCGCCCTGGAAGATCGCGTTGCGGTTGTACAGCAGGTGATGCGCGGTGATCGTCGCGCCAAGCAGTTCGGGCGGCGCGCCCGCGTCGCGGACGTAATCGGCGGCGTCTTTGGTCGTGATGTGCTCGAACACGACTTTCAGCGCGGGGAAATCGCGGCGCAACGGCGTCATCACGCGGTCGATGAACACCTTTTCGCGGTCGAACAGGTCGATTGATGCGTCCGTCACCTCGCCGTGAATCAGCAGCGGCATGCCCGATTCCTGCATCATCTCGAGCGTTTTCGCGCATTTGCGGATGTCGGTGACGCCTGCGTCCGAATTCGTCGTCGCGCCCGCCGGATACAGCTTCACGCCGTGCACGAAGCCGCTTTCACGCGCCCGGCGGATTTCGTCGGGCGGCGTGTTGTCGGTCAGATACAGCGTCATCAGGGGCTCGAACTTCACGCCGGCGGGAATCGCCGCGACGATGCGCTCGCGATAGGCGCGCGCCATTTCCGTCGTCGTGACGGGGGGGCTTCAGGTTCGGCATGATGATCGCGCGGCCGAACTGGCGCGCAGTGTGTGGCAGCACGGCGGCGAGCATCGCGCCGTCGCGGACGTGCAGGTGCCAGTCATCGGGACGGGCGAGCGTGAGGGTATCGACGGAAGCGGCAGTAGAGGCAGTCATGGCGGGAAGTCACGAGCGGCGGCGGCGCGGCAGATCGCACAACTGACGAGGTCTTTGCACAAAATGCAGGCAAAACACCCGTCAATTTTGCTTTTTGCCGTTTCTGGCTCGGTGATATGCTTGGAAAATCATCATTGTAACGGGTCGGCCCCGGCGTGCTTATGCCCCGGCGCATACCCCGTTAGAAAGGCTCGTCTTTCGCATCATGTGCCAACTACTCGGAATGAATTGCGCCGCGCCAACGGACGTCACGTTCTCGTTCACCGGCTTCGCGGCGCGCGGCGGCGTCACCGACCACCACTCCGACGGCTGGGGCATCGCCTTCTTCGAAGACAAGGCCTGTCGCCTGTTCATCGATCATCAGTCGTCGGCCACGTCGCCTATCGCCGAGATGGTCAAGCGCTACCCGATCAAGTCGAAAAACACGATCGCGCACATCCGCAAAGCGACGCAGGGGCATATCGTGCTCGAAAACTGCCATCCGTTCATGCGCGAGTTGTGGGGACGGCACTGGATCTTCGCGCACAACGGCGACCTGCAGAATTACAGCCCGGTGTTGTCAGGCGTGTATCAGCCCGTCGGCAGCACGGATAGCGAGCTAGCTTTCTGCGCCCTGTTGCAAGGACTACGCAAGACGTTTCCCGGCTCGCAGCCGCCGCTGAACGAGCTGTTCGCCGCGCTGGAAACGCTGACGCGCGAGATCACACAGTTCGGCGTGTTCAATTTTCTGATGTCGAATGGCCAGGCGCTGTTCGCGCACTGCTCGACTCATCTGCATTACCTGGTGCGCAGCTGGCCGTTTTCAACCGCGCATCTTGTCGACGCCGACGTCTCGATCGACTTCGCCAAGTACACGACGCCCGAAGACCGCGTCGCCGTCATCGCCACCCAGCCGCTGACGGACAACGAAGTGTGGACGGCATTCCAGCCCGGCGACCTGCTGATGTTCCAGCACGGCGAAGTGATCGCCCGCATCAATGTGCCCGTCCCGCCCGCCGTGCTCGAGAAAGCGCGCAATCCGGCGTGCGACGCGAGCGCGTCGGCGAGCATGCTGCCCGCTGCGTCCGTCGTCGATCTCGAGTCCGACGACGCCGCCGCATACGAATCCTGATCGGCTCCCGGCCCGCGTCATGCCAGACGCGGCGATACGTCACGCGTAAGCAGTTCGCCCCGTGCGCCGCAGTTGCCGGGCGCGCAGTTGCCGGGCGCGCAGTTGCAAGGCGTCTTTGCTCCGCAGACAAGCAGACGCAGCGCAGGGTCGCAGTTCAGTTCGCCCGTCGAGCACCGCATCTTTGCCGCTTCCTTTTTTTTCGCCGCGGCTCAGTCCGTAGCCACACAACTTTTCGCGACATACGTTCAGGCTCGCTGAAAATGCTTTCGTACTGAGCGGGTTTGCGTAGTTGACGTCAGGAATTTCCAAGAAAAGACACGTCAGCGGCGACTCTTGAACATCGTTCATCAGATCCTTCGCAATCTGAATCGCCGCCAACCGCAATTCCGCGATTGTTTTTTCGGATAACTGAATGTCAGGTGCATGACGGGAGATCCAAAGAGTTGCGGACTCGGCGAATTGTTCCGCCGTCAGCCACTGCCCTTCCAGATGCATGGATACCAGTTCGTGAACGACAAGGCTGTTCAGCAGAAACACTTTCATCGGTTGTCTCGCATGGGTCTGAATTGAATCCGCGCGACGCGTGCGATTCGCGCAATTACTAAACTCGGACCGTAAGATTATGCCGAGATCATCGCAGAACAAATGAGACGAATCCGATTAGATGAAACGCATTAAACGATATTCCTAAATATTTCTTATCATTTTCTCGATATCAGCAAGAGTTCAACGATCCAAGCGTAAAAATAAAAAAGCCGCTTCAGAGAAGCGGCTTTTTCTGTGCGGCGAAGTGAACTCAGTGCAGGATTTTCGCCAGAAAATCCTTCGCGCGATCCGACTTCGGATTGGCGAAGAAATCTTCCTTGCGATCGTCCTCGACGATGAGGCCCTTGTCCATGAAGATCACGCGATGCGCGACCTTCTTCGCAAAGCCCATTTCGTGCGTCACGCACATCATGGTCATACCTTCCTGGGCCAGTTCGACCATCACGTCGAGCACTTCGTTGATCATTTCGGGATCGAGCGCCGACGTGGGCTCGTCGAACAGCATCGCGATGGGGTCCATCGACAGCGCGCGCGCAATCGCCACGCGCTGCTGCTGGCCGCCCGACAGCTGGCCCGGATATTTATCCGCATGCGCGCGCAGGCCGACGCGATCAAGCAGCTTCAGGCCCTTCGCCGTCGCTTCGTCTTTCGAGCGGCCGAGCACCTTGATCTGCGCGAGCGTCAGATTTTCGGTGATCGACAGATGCGGAAACAGCTCGAAGTGCTGGAACACCATGCCGACTTTCGAGCGCAGCTTCGACAGATTGGTTTTCTTGTCGGTGAGCGACTGGCCGTTGATCACGATCTCGCCCTTCTGGAACGGCTCGAGACCGTTCACCGTCTTGATGAGCGTCGACTTGCCCGAGCCCGACGGGCCGCACACGACGACCACTTCGCCCTTTTTGATTTCCGTCGTGCAGTCGGTCAGCACCTGGAACTGGCCGTACCACTTCGATACGTTCTTGATAGAGATCATCTTGCGACCTTTTTCTGAAGACTTTTGACGAGGCCCGACGCGACCACACAGATCACGAAGTAACACGCACCGGCGAACAGTACCATCTCGACGTTCGTGCCGTCACGATCGCCAATATTCGTGGCCGTGCGGAAGAAATCGGCGAGACTGATCACGTAGACCAGCGACGTATCCTGAAATAGCACGATGGCTTGCGTGAGCAGCAGCGGCACCATCGCGCGAAACGCCTGCGGCAGCACGACGAGGCGCATGGCCTGCGGGTAGTTCATGCCGAGCGCGAACGACGCGTTCACCTGCCCGCGCGGCACCGCCTGAATGCCCGCGCGGATGATTTCCGAGTAATACGCGGCTTCGAACAGCGAGAACGCGACCATCGCCGACGCGAGGCGAATGTCGATGTCGGCGGACAGGCCCAGCACGTTCTGCAGCACCTGCGGCACGATCAGGAAGAACCACAGCAGGACCATCACGAGCGGGATCGAACGGAAAAGCGTTACGTAGAGCTTGGCGAACCATTCCAGCGGCTTGATGCCCGACAGCCGCAACAGCGCGAGCACCGTGCCCCACACAATGCCGACCACGATCGCGAGAATCGTGATCTTCAGCGTGACGATGGCGCCCGTCCATAACGTAGGCAGTGAGCCCGGAATGCCGCTCCAGTCGAAATGATGCATCACTTGCCTCCGATGTAGCCTGGCAGCCGGCTCTTGGCTTCGACGATGCGCATCAGCGTCATCACGATCAGGTTGATCAGCAGATACGCGACGGTCACGGCAATGAACGATTCATACGTCTGCGCCGTGTAGTCGACGAGCTGGCGCGCCTGCGCGGACAGATCGAGCAGGCCGATCGTCGACGCGACGGCGGAGTTCTTGAAGATGTTGAGGAACTCGGACGTGAGCGGCGGCACGATGATCCGGTACGCGACGGGCAGCAGCACGTAGCGGTAGGTCTGCCATTGCGTGAAGCCGAGCGCGAGACCCGCGCCGCGCTGGCCGCGCGGCAGCGCGTTGATGCCCGAGCGCACCTGCTCGCACACGCGCGCGCCGGTGAACAGGCCCAGGCAAATGATCGACGACGAAAAGAACTGCGCGCTGGGCGGCAGTTGCTTGAACCATGTGCCGATCGAGACGGGCAGCAGTTCCGGTATCACCAGATACCAGATGAAGAACTGCACGATCAGCGGGATGTTACGGAAGATCGCGACGTAGACGGTGCCGATCGCCGCGAGTTTCCTGTTCGGCACCGTGCGCAGCACGCCGAACAACGAACCCACGATCAGCGCGATCACCCACGCGCACAGCGACACGGTGACCGTCACCCAGAGACCGGATAGCAGCCAACCGAGATAGGTGGTCGGCTCGCCGGTGGAAACCGGACTCAGCAGAATGCCCCAGTTCCAGTGGTATGACATGACGAAGACTCCAACAAAAAGAAACGGAAGAAGCGCCTGCCCCTTCCGTTCCGTTCAACACGTTGTCCGACAGTTGACGTTATTTAGTCGATTGCCTTGTCGTTCGGTGCTTTGTACAACGCCTTGATGTCATCGCTTTCCGGGAAGTTCAGGTTCAGGCCCTTCGGCGGAATCGGCGATTCGAACCACTTCTTGTAGATCTTGTCGGCTTCGCCCGACGTTTCGACCTTGGCGATCGCATCGTCGACGACCTTCTTGAACTCCGGATCGTTCTTGCGAATCATGCAGCCGTACGCTTCATGCGATTGCGGCGCGCCGACGATCACGAAATCGCCCGGATTGTTCGACTTGGCGCGCTCGCCCGCGAGCAGCGCGTCGTCCATCATGAACGCAGCGGCACGGCCCGTCGACAGCGTCAGGAACGATTCCCCGTGATCCTTCGCGCTGATGATGTTCATGCCCATGTTCTTGTCCTGGTTCATCTTGCGCAGCAGGCGCTCCGACGTCGTGCCCGCCGTCGTGACAACCGTCTTGCCCTTCAGGTCAGCCCAGTCCTTGATGCCCGAATCCTTCTTCGTCATCAAACGCGTGCCGATCACGAAGATCGTGTTCGAGAACGAGACCTGCTGCTGACGCTCGGCGTTGTTGGTGGTCGAGCCGCATTCGATGTCGATGGTGCCGTTCTGCACCAGCGGAATACGGTTCTGCGACGTGACAGGCGTGAGCTTGACCTTCAGGTCAGGCATATTCAGCTTCTGCTTGACGGCATCCACGACCTTCAGTGCGAATTCCTGCGAGTAGCCGACCACGTTCTGCTTGTCGTCGTAGTACGAAAACGGAATCGACGATTCGCGGTGACCCAGCGAAATGACGCCCGTGTCCTTGATTTTCTTCAGCGTGCCGGCGTCCTGCGCTTGCGCGCCTACCGTGAACAAACCCAGAGTCGCGAGAAGCAGCGCAGCTTTTTTAACCTTCATTTGTGATCTCCTTGGCAAGAACCGGCGCCAGTGTATCTCAGTAATTATTCTGAAAGTATGGTTGTTAACCATGTTCCGCGCGCAGTGTTGCGTAAAGCCACCATTTGCGCGGCGGCGCCGTCCGTATTGGCTTACAGCGGCTTTACCGGCCGATGCAAACCTCATCGGATGCGTCGTTTTTGCCGGTTGCAGCCCACTTCAACTGCACAAAAACGGACGGCATCCGAAGATGCCGTCCGCCCGGTATTCTGCGCGAACTGCCTGATTCGCGCTGGTGAAGCGCTGCGGGCGCCCTCCTCGCCGGGCGCCCTGTCGGCCGGCTATTGCTGCGCCGGCCATGCGTGCATCAGGGGTACAGGCCGCGCATTTCGCGCGCTTGGAGGATGCGTTTGCACGCAACGATAAACGCCGCCGTGCGCACCGACACCTTCTGCTCGCTCGCCACCTGCCAGACGGCCGCGAACGCTTCGCGCATCACGCGCTCGAGACGCTCGTTGATCTCGTCTTCCGTCCAGAAGAAGCTCGAGAAGTCCTGCACCCACTCGAAGTACGACACCGTCACGCCGCCCGCATTCGCGACGACGTCGGGAATCACGAGGATGCCCTTGTCATGCAGAATGTCGTCGGCGGCTGTCGTGGTCGGGCCGTTCGCGCCTTCCACGACGATCTTCGTACGAATCTTGCCGGCGTTTTTCTCGGTGATCTGGTTTTCCAGCGCGGCGGGAATCAGGATGTCCGATTCGATCGTCCAGAAGTCTTCGTTCGCGATCTTGTCGGCTTCCGCATAGCCGCCCACGCCGCCGTGCTTCGCGACGTGCTCGAGCAGCGCGACGGCATCGATGCCCGACTCCTTGTAAAGCGTGCCCGTGTGATCCTGCACGGCGACGACCTTCGCGCCCGCTTCCTGATACAGACGCGCCGCGATGCCGCCCACGTTGCCGAAGCCCTGCACGGCGATGCGCGCGCCTTCGATGTCCATGCCGATGCGGCGCGCCGCTTCGCAGCCGACCACGAACACGCCGCGGCCCGTCGCTTCACGACGGCCGAGCGACCCGCCCAGCGTAATCGGCTTGCCCGTCACGACGCCCGTGGCCGTTTGGCCCTGGTTCATCGAGTAGGTGTCCATCATCCACGCCATGATCTGCTCGTTCGTGTTCACGTCCGGCGCGGGGATGTCGGTGTTCGGTCCGATGATGATGCCGATTTCGCTCGTGTAGCGGCGCGTCACGCGTTCCAGTTCGCCGCGCGACAGCGTGCGCGGATCGACGCGGATACCGCCTTTAGCGCCGCCGTAGGGCACATTCACGGCAGCATTTTTCACCGACATCCACGCCGACAGCGCCATCACTTCCGACAGCGTCACGTCCTGGTGATAACGCACACCGCCCTTGCCCGGACCGCGCGATACGTTGTGCTGCACGCGATAGCCTTCGAAGTGCGCGACGGTGCCGTTATCGAGCTCGATGGGCACGTCGACGATGAGAATGCGCTTCGGGCGCTTCAGCGTTTCGAGCCAGCGCGACAGCGAGCCGAGATACGGCGCGACGCGATCGACCTGACGCAGATAGTTGCCCCAGGGGCCGAGATCGTCGGCGTGAAGGTAGGACGGGATGGACTGCAGATTTGCCGCGGTAGACATGAACGCTCCAGCGTTTTATCGGGTGCCGCCATTGTCGAAAGAAAGCGCTCGAAGGGTCCAATGCCGTTTGATCATCCCCTTATGCTTTTCTTGCATAACGCTGCGTAAACCGCAAATACATGTCGCAGAGCGGGTATTGCCGGGCCGCGCAATGCACTGTTGCCTACTTCGAGGCGTGCGCGAGTTCGGCGCTCACGACATCCCACAGCGCGCGCACGAGCTGCTGGCGCGCGTCGTCGCCTTGCACGGCGAGCTTGTCTCGATACAGGCGAATCTCCATCGTGAGGGTCAACTGCCCTTGCGCGACGCCGCGCGAGGCGCGGTCGAGCCGGATCAGGCGGCCTTCGGCAATGGCGTCCTCGACGGCGCTGTGCGGCAGGAACGCCACGCCGTGTCCCGCGAGCGCCATCGCCTTCAGCCCTTCCGCCATGTCCGTTTCATACACGCGGTCGAGATAGAGCCGCCCCGGCGCGGTCGCGAAGATCACCTCCGTCATGCGGCCCAGGTACGCATTCGGCGTGTACGACAGATAGGGCGTGGGCGCGTCGGACGTGCCGGGCAGCGTGTAGCGCGGGCGCCCGCCTTTGCCCGGCGCGGAAAACGGACTGATCGATTCGATGCCGAGCGTCAACATGTCGTAGCGCGCCGGGTCGAGCGCGACGGGATGGCTCGGATGGTGGTAGCCCATCACCAGATCGCAGCCGCCTTCGACCAGCGACAGCACGGCATCGTGCACGTTCAGCGCGCGCAGCCGCGTGTGGATCGAACCGAGCTGCGCCTCGATGCGCTGCAGCCAGCGCGGAAAGTAGGTGAGCGACAGCGTGTGCGGCACGGCGAACTCGATGGTCGCGGCAGGCGTCGCGGTATGGCCGCGCAACAGCGTGCGCGCCTCGTGAAACTGCGACAGCATCGCGAGCGCCTGTTCGTAGAACACCTGGCCTGCCGCCGTGAGCCGCGTCGGGTAAACCGAACGGTCGATCAGTTCCGTGCCGAGCCACGCTTCGAGCGCCTGGATGCGTCGCGAGAATGCGGGCTGCGTCACGTGCCGCAATTCCGCCGACCGGCTGAAACTGCGCGTTTCCGCCAGCGAAACGAAGTCTTCGAGCCATTTCAGTTCCATACAGACCCAACACTCCAGCAATGACGGAAAGTCAGCATTCTAGCGGCGGCGTGCGTCCCGAAGCGCCGTCGCGCATCCGCACGCGCCGGAGCGCATGTCCTAAAGTGGTAAAATTCCCGGTTCTCCCCGTATCGCTTTCTTCACGATCCTGCCCGCCCCATCATGTCCGACACCCGCCCCGACACCCTCTTCGCGCTGACCGCCCTCTCTCCGCTCGACGGCCGTTATGCATCGAAAACCGAAGCCTTGCGCGACTGGCTCTCGGAAGCCGCCTTCATGCGCCATCGCGTGACGGTGGAAATTCACTGGCTGATCGCGCTGTCGCGCGCCGGTTTCGCCGAAGTGCCGCGCTTCTCCGAAGCGTCGGAGCAGTTCCTGCTGCAACTCGTCGAGCGCTTCACCGCGCATGACGCCGCGCGCATCAAGGACATCGAGCGTGTGACGAATCACGACGTGAAGGCGGTCGAGTACTGGCTGAAGGAATCGGTGAAGGGTCAGCCGGAACTGGAGCGCGCGAGCGAGTTCATTCACTTCGCGTGCACGTCCGAAGACATCAACAACACGTCGCACGGCCTGATGCTCGCGGGCGCGCGCGAACATGTCATCCTGCCCGCGCTGCGCGCCGTGCACCAGCGCCTCGTCGCGCTCGCGCATGCGCACGCCGATCAGCCGATGCTCTCGCGCACGCACGGCCAGCCCGCCAGCCCGACCACGCTGGGCAAGGAAATTGCCAACGTCGCGGCGCGTCTTGCGCGCGCAATCGAGCGCATTGCGAAGGTCGAGTTGCTCGGCAAGATGAACGGGGCCGTCGGCAACTTCAACGCGCACCTGTCGGCGTATCCGGAGTTCGATTGGGAAGCGTTCTCGAAGGAAGTGGTCGAGCAGCGCCTGAAGCTCACGTTCAACCCGTACACGATCCAGATCGAGCCGCACGATTACATGGCCGAACTGTTCGACGCCGTCGCGCGCGCGAACACGATCCTGCTGGACCTCGACCGCGACGTGTGGGGCTACATCTCGCTCGGCTACTTCAAGCAGAAGACGAAGGCAGGCGAAATCGGTTCGTCGACGATGCCGCACAAGGTCAACCCGATCGACTTCGAAAACTCGGAAGGCAACCTCGGTCTTGCGAATGCGACGCTGCGCCATCTCGCCGACAAGCTTCCCGTTTCGCGCTGGCAGCGCGATCTGACGGATTCGACGGTGCTGCGCAATATCGGTGTTGCGTTTGGTTATTCGCTGCTTGCTTATGATGCGTTGAATCGCGGCCTCGACAAGCTCGAGGTGAATCCGCAGCGCCTGAACGACGACCTCGATGCGACGTGGGAAGTGCTCGCCGAGCCGGTGCAGACGGTGATGCGCCGTTATGGCATCGAGAACCCGTACGAGCAGTTGAAGGAGCTGACGCGTGGCAAGGGCATCACGCGGGATGCACTTCAGGTGTTCATCAACGGCCTTGCCATTCCTTCTGACGCCAAAGCGCGTCTTCTGGCGATGACGCCTGCTTCTTACGTCGGTATGGCCGCTGAGTTGGCCAAGCGGATCAAGTAACGCTTTTTTCCCCTCTGCCGACGCACTTTTGGGGGTTTTGCTGGCATCCGCGTTTTGCCTCTGGTTTGCTGGTGTTGCCCCTGTGCGGGGCGGCACCTACTTTTCTTTGCAGCGGCAAAGAAAAGCAGGCAAAAGAAAGCCGCTCACGCCGAGCCGCTTGACGCTTTTCCACGGGCTCTCCGCGTCCCCATCCTTCGCGCGGCAGCGCATCAGCGTGCGTCAGTTGCCCGCGCGCGAGGCAGCGCCGCACCCGCTTGCCCATCCGTACATCAAATAGCCACGCCGGATGGTTTGAGCCGCCATGCGGCAAACTCTGTGTAGGTCATCGCATCGCAAACCCATCGCACTGCAAACCGATCGGTGCCCGATGGATTGCTGTCCGTGCATCAGCCTAAACGGCGAGACGACCTACACAGAGTTTGCCGCAATGGAACGCCAAATGTCAGACACGGCTAGCCGTTGTACGGACGCGTGAAGTGGGTGAGGAGCGGGGGGAAGAACGTTGGCAACGCACCTAAAGCGAGTGCGTTGCCGTGTGAGGTGTGGGGACGTTGGGGACCCGTGGGTAAAGGGCAAGAGTTAGTGGTGTTAGCCCGCTTTCTTTGCTTACTTTCTTTGCTTACTTTCTTTGCGGCGGCAAAGAAAGTAACTGCCGCCCCGCACAGGGGCAACGCTAGCGCAGCAACCACCGCATCGCGGATGCAAGCGAAAACACTGACACCAACGGCAACGCTAGCCGCCTCGCGGATGCGAGCGAAAAAACACAGCACCGCCGATGCAAGCAGAATCACAGCGTCGCAGACAAAACAAAAAAACTACCTGGCGGCGATCTTAGCCAGCGTCTCCTCGACGATCTGCTCAGGCGTCAACTCGATACTCACCGTAATCGCCTCGTCATCACCCGGCTCTTCGAGCGTATCGAGTTGACTCTGCAGCAGCGAAGGATCGAAGAAATGCCCGGTGCGCGTCTTAAGACGCTCTTCGAGCACCTCCCGCGATCCCTTCAGATAAACAAAACACACATCGCGATCACCGTCGCGCAATACATCGCGATACGAGCGCTTCAACGACGAGCACGTGAACACGGCCGTCTCGTGCGCCCGCTGCTTCTCTTCGATCGCCGCGCGGATCGTTCTGAGCCACGGCCAGCGGTCTTCGTCCGTCAGCGGAATGCCGTTGTGCATCTTTTCCTTGTTGGCGGCACTGTGAAACGCGTCGCCGTCGGTGAAGCTGCACTTGAGCCGCTCCGCCAGCATTTCGCCAATCAGGGTCTTGCCGGCGCCCGACACGCCCATCACGATCAAAATCATCTGAAACTCCTTACAGGACCGCCGCCAACGCGAAGGTCAAACCCAGGCCCATCAGCGAGATGATGGTTTCGCAGAGCGACCATGTCTTGAACGTCTGCCCCACCGTCATGCCGAAATACTCCTTGATCAGCCAGAAACCGCCGTCGTTGACGTGCGAGAAAATCAGCGAGCCCGAACCCGTGGCCAGCACCAGTAGTTCCGGCTTCACCTGCACGCCGCTTGCCGCCGCCACAGGCGCGACGATGCCGCAGGCCGTCGTCATCGCAACCGTCGCGGAACCCGTCGCAAGACGGATCATCGCCGCCACGAGCCAGCCGAACATCAGCGGCGACAGATGCGCCGCCGTTGCCGTCGCGACAATCTCCTTCGAGATGCCGCTATCCAGCAGCACGCGGCCAAAGCCGCCGCCCGCGCCGACGATCAGCGTAATGCCCGCGATGGGCGCCAGACACTCGCCGCAGAACTTCTGGATCTGCTCGCGGTTGAAGCCGCGCTTCGCGCCGAACGTCCAGAAGCTGACGAGCACGGCGATCAGCAGCGCGACGTCGGAGATGCCGATGAACTTCAGCAGATCGTTCGCCGTCGTCTTCGGCGGGACGATGAGATCCGCCCAGCTGCCGATCAGCATCAGGATCACAGGCAGCAGAATCGTGAACAGCGTGATGCCAAAGCCCGGCAGTTCGCGCGAGCCCTCTTGATGCTCGGTATCGATGAATTGCGCGGCGAGCGGATTGTTCTCGGCGAGCTTGATCTGCCGATGAATCAGCAGCGCGAACAGCGGACCGGCGACAATCGCCGTCGGCACGCCGACGAGCAGGCCATACGCAATCGTGCGGCCGATGTCAGCGTGATAGGCCTGCACGGCGAGCAGCGCGGCCGGGTGCGGCGGAATCAGGCCGTGCACGACGGACAGACCCGCGACCATCGGCAAGCCGATCAGCAGCAGCGATTTGCCCGTGCGTTTCGCGACGTTGAACGCAATCGGAATCAGCAGCACGAAGCCGACTTCGAAGAACACCGGCAAACCGACGATGATCGCGACGCACATCATCGCCCAGTGAATGTTCTTCTCGCCGAACCAGTTGATCAGCGTGGTGGCGATGCGCTCGGCGCCACCCGATTCGGCCATCATCTTGCCGAGCATCGTGCCGAGACCGACGACGATCGCAATGTGGCCGAGCGTGTTGCCGTTGCCCGTTTCGAACGACTTCACGATCGTGCCCGCCGGCATGCCGACGGCAAGACCGAGCAGCAGCGACACGATGATCAGGACGAGGAACGGATACACCTTGAAGCGCGTGATCATCAGGATCAGCACTGCAATGGCGATCACGGCGTAAATCAGCAGCATGCTGCCGTGGACAGCTTCCATGAAGCTCCTCCATTGGTTTTGTTGGTTTGATTGCAAAGTGCTGCTGCACCTCGCCCGCTTCCGGACGCTGAAGCGCCGTCAATACAGGCGCGTTCGCGGACGCTGAATTTTACTGTTTGTTGACGTAAATCGCGCACGGAATAAACCCGCGCAAAAAGCAAAAAACCTCGCCGCGAGAGCCTGTAGAGGCTAACGGCGAGGTTCGATGAAGCCGCTTGCGGGGTTCGGTTAAAGCGCGGCGCGGCGCATCAATGCGCCGGGGCGGCCAACTCGCTGGCGGCGCGCGCGAGACGCGTGACTTCGTCCCAGTTTTGCGCGGCAAGTGCCGCCTTCGGCGTGAGCCACGAACCGCCGACGCAGACCACATTCGGCAGCGCGAGGAAATTCGGCGCCGTTTCCGCCGTGATGCCGCCCGTCGGGCAGAACTTCAGCGTCGGGAACGGACCGTAGAACGCTTGCAGCATCGGCACGCCGCCCGCTTGCTGCGCGGGGAAGAACTTGACGATCTCATAGCCGAGTTCGAGCGCGACGATGATGTCGCTCGGCGTCATCACGCCGGGCAGCAACGGCAAGCCGGCGTCCTGCGCGGCCTTGTGCATGTCTTTCGTCAGACCCGGCGACACGCCGAATTGCGCGCCCGCCTTCTTCGCCTGCTCGCAGTGCTCGGGCCGCGTGATCGTGCCGACCCCGACCACGATGTCTTCCGCCAGCTGGCTCGCGCGCTCGATCGCGCCGATGCCGGCTGGGGTGCGCAGCGTGATTTCGAGCACCTTCACGCCGCCCGCGTGCAGCGCGCGCGACACGTGCTCGCCCTGCTCGACCGTATCGAATGCGAGAACCGGGATCACGGGACCGAGGCGCACGATTTCGCTGACTGTTTTCGACGTCATCTTCAGACTCCTTTTCGCTTTATGTCTGCATTGCGTGGCTGGCTTCGCGCGCAGCAACGCCTGCCGTTTGATCTGCCTGCGCCGCGTGCGGCGCTTCGCCGACGAGCGGTCCGAACACCGACGCGCCCATTTCCGCCGGCGCCGCCGCAGCGCGGAACACGCCGAACAGTTCGCGCCCGAAACCCACTTCGTTTTCCGCCTGATGCTGCGACACGGCAATCGGGCGCGCGGCCCATTGCGCATCGTCGATTTCGATATCGAGCACGCCCGCTTCCGCGTCGATGACGAGCATGTCGCCCGTGCGCACCTTGCCGAGCGGCCCTTGCAGCAGCGCTTCGGGCGACACGTGGATCACGGCGGGCACCTTGCCCGACGCACCCGACATGCGGCCGTCAGTCACGAGCGCGACGTGGAAACCCTGATCCTGCAACACGCCCAGCAGCGGCGTCAAACGATGCAGCTCGGGCATGCCGTTTGCCCGCGCGCCCTGGAAGCGCACGACGGCGATGAAGTCGCGCTTGAGTTCGCCGTTATCGAACGCTTCCTGCACGGCTTCCTGCGAATCGAACACGATCGCGGGCGCCTTCACCGTGCGATGCTGTTTCGCGACGGCCGAAATCTTGATCACGCCGCGGCCGAGCTTGCCTTGCATCAGGCGCAGGCCGCCGTCCGGCTGGAACGGATCATTGATGCTGCGCAGTACCGCCGTGTCGTGGCTTTCCGTGGCGGCGGGCACCCACGTGAGCTTGCCGTCGAGCAGCTTCGGTTCTTCCGTGTAATGCGCGAGGCCCTTGCCCGCGACCGTATTCACGTCGTCGTGCAGCAGGCCGCCTTCAAGCAGCGTGCGCGTCAGGTACGCCATGCCGCCTGCCGCGTGGAAGTGGTTCACGTCGGCCTTGCCGTTCGGGTAGACCTTCGCGAGCAGCGGCACGGATGCCGACAGCGTGTCGAAATCGTCCCAGTCGATGATGATGCCCGCCGCGCGCGCAATCGCGACGAGGTGCAGCGTGTGATTGGTCGAACCGCCCGTCGCCAGCAAACCGACGATGCCGTTGATGATCGCCTTCTCGTCGATCACATGGCCGATCGGCATGTAGTTGCCGCGCTCAACGGTCAGATCGAGCACGCGGCGCGCGGCTTGCGCCGTCAGCGCGTCGCGCAACGGCGTGTGCGGGTGCACGAACGCCGAGCCGGGCAGATGCAGGCCCATGATTTCCATCAGCATCTGATTGCTGTTGGCCGTGCCGTAGAAGGTGCAGGTGCCGTGGCCGTGGTACGCGGCCGCTTCCGATTCGAGCAGCGCCTCGCGGTTGCACTGGCCCGTTGCGAATTCCTGGCGCACCTTGGCCTTCGCGTCGTTGGAGATGCCGCTCGTCATCGGGCCGGCGGGCACGAAGATGGTGGGCAGATGGCCGAATTGCAGCGCGCCAATCAGCAGGCCCGGCACGATCTTGTCGCACACGCCGAGGCACAGCGCCGCGTCGAACATGTTGTGCGTGAGCGCGACGGCCGTGCTCATCGCGATCACTTCGCGCGAGAACAGCGACAGTTCCATGCCCGCGTTGCCCTGCGTGATGCCGTCGCACATCGCCGGCACGCCGCCCGCGAACTGCGCGACGCCGCCGTTTTCACGCGCGGCGGCCTTGATGATGTCCGGGAAATCCTTGTACGGCGCGTGCGCCGAGAGCATCTCGTTGTACGACGAGACGATGCCGATATTCGGTTGCCGGATCTGCTTGATGACGAGCTTGTCGTTGCCCTCCATGCCGGCGAAGCCGTGCGCGAGATTCGCGCAAGACAGCGCGCCGCGCGCCGGGAACTTGCCTTGCGCATGGTCGATGCGCGCCAGATAGGCTGCGCGCGTCGGCTTGCTGCGCTCGATCACGCGCTTCGTGACCTTCATCAGTTGCGAATGCGGGGAAACCATCGATGCTCCTTCGTCGCTGGCTCGCGCTCGTGCGCGCTGCGCCAGATTGATATCGCGGGGAACGGCATGGAAGCCGGCAACCGGGATATTAGTAGAAAAACTACAAGCACACAATGTGGCAGTTGCTGAATCTGCGTCGCTTCAGAAATCATCTCAATCCGTTGCGAGGCGGACGTTTCAGCGAAATTCACGATGCCATCAGGGTAATCCCCTACGGCACATATGTAGTTTTTGTACTTATCCGTGTATCAGCTATAGTCCACGCATTCTTCAGCATAGTGCGAGATTCCCGATGATGCTGTCCCAGGTGGAGGCGATGCGCGACCAGTTGCGTCCTTCCGAACGCAAGCTCGCCGACTACGTGATCGAAGCGCCGCGCGAAGTGCTCGACCTGTCGATGACGGAGGTGGCCGCGCGCGCCGGTGTCAGTCAGCCGACCATCGCGCGCTTTTGCCATGCGCTGGGCTTTTCAGGCTTCCGCGAATTCAAGATCCGCCTGGCGCAAGGCATAGCAACGGAGGTGCCCGCCGTCTATCGCGACGTGCGCCCCGACGAGCCCGTGCCCGGCGTAGCCGCGAAGGTGCTCGACCGGACCATCGGCGCGCTGATCCAGGTGCGCAACAATCTGTCCTCCGATAGCGTGGCGGCGGCGATCCAGTTGCTCGCGCAGGCGAAACGCATCGAGTTTTACGGAGCGGGCGGCTCGGGTATCGCCGCGCTCGATATGCAGCACAAGTTCTTCCGCCTGGGCATGCCGAGCGTCGCGTATTCCGATCCGCACACGTTTCTGATGTCGGCGGCGTTGCTCGGCGAAGGCGATGTCGTGGTGGCGATTTCGAATACGGGCCGCACGCGCGACATCATCGATGCGGCGCGTTCAGCGTTGGCCGCGGGCGCGAAGGTGATCGCCGTGACGCATGGCAATTCGCCGCTGGCGCGCATCGCGACGGTCGGCCTGTTCGCCAACGTCGACGAAGACACCGACATCTTTTCGCCGATGACATCGCGCACGTCGCATCTGGCCATCGGCGACATTCTGGCTGTCGGCGTCGCGCTGGAACGCGGGCCGGAGCTGGCGGAGAAGCTCGCGGGCGCGAAGGATCTGATTGCGCAGCGCAGAGTGGCGACATAGCGGCTCTTGCGGTCCAGCGCATGAAAAACGGGCTCGCGATGGAGCCCGCTTCGTTTGCGGCTTGTTTGCGCCTTGTTTGCGCCTTGTTTGCGCCTTGTTTGAGGCGTACGGCTTGTAAACGCGCGACGCGCGCTCACCACTGGTACGACGCACCCGCACCGAAGGTCGTCCCCTGCGCGCTGATGCCCGCGCCAAGCTTGACCTTGATGTTCTCCGTGACCCGCGCCGACGCGCCCAGCGCAGCCGCCTGATAGCCCTGATACGTGCCCGCGCCGACGCCGACCGCCACCGTCTTGCCCTGATCGACGTCGGGAATCATCGTCAGCGCCGTGCCCGACGCGACGGAATCCGTGCGCGTGGAATTCGCGTGGAAGTACTTGATGCCGCCGCCGTTGACGATGTTCGTCACCGAGGTGTTGATGTTCGTGATGCTGCCGGCGTAGTTGTTGACCGTGTTGCTCAGATTCGACACGTTATTGCCGAAAGCCGAGACCTTCGCGTCTTCAGACTGTAACTGGCTCACGTTCACGGCATCCGTTGCAGCGGAACCTGCTGCGACGTTCGTCACGCGACGCTCAGCGCCCGACTTGCCCATCGACACTTCGCCGTTGGCGACGGAAGCCGTGCCCGACAGCGCCGCCGAGCCCGGGTTGTATGCCGCCGCGCTCAGATTGGCCGTGGTGGTGGAGTACGCACCGATCGCCACCGAATTCGCGGTTGTCGCGGCAGCACCCGTGCCCAGCGCCGTCGCCAGCGAACCGCTCGCGCTGGCGCTGTTGCCGAACGCCGAGCCCTGTGCACCCGCTGCCTGCGAATTCACGCCGGCTGCAACCGCCCACGTGCCGGCCGCTTTCGAGCCATTGCCGATCGCGACTGCCTTGTCACCGGCAGCGGCGTCTCCGCCGAGCGCCAGCGAGTTGTTGGCGCCAGCGAGGTTTTGTGCGTTCTGACCGATCGCGATGCCTGCTGCGCCGGCCGCTGTTGCGTGCGCGCCGAGCGCGACGGACGCGGCGCCCGTCGAGATCGTCGCGTCGCCCATTGCCAGCGAACTCGTGCCGCTGGCCGTCGTCAGTTCGCCGACCGCCTGCGACCAGTTGCCAGAGGCCGTCGCGTTACCGCCGATCGCCACCGCGTCCGTCGCGGAGGCGACCGAATCCGCGCGGGTCGAATTCGCGTGGAAGTACTTGATGCCGCCGCCGTTGACGATGTTCGTCACGGAGGTACTGATGTTGTTGATGTTCGTGACGCTGCCAGCGAAGTTGTTGACCGTGTTGCTGAGGTTGGCCACGCTGTTCGAGACGCCGTTGACCTTTGCGTCTTCCGACTGCAGTTGGCTCACGTTCACGGCATCCGTTGCAGCGGAACCTGCTGCGACGTTCGTCACGCGACGCTCAGCGCCTGCCTTGCCCACCGACACTTCGCCGTTGGCGACGGAAGCCGTACCTGACAGCGCCGCCGAGCCGGGGTTGTAGGCAGCGGCGCCCAGGTTTGCCGTAGTCGTCGAGTTGGTGCCGAGCGCAACCGAGTTAATCGCCGATGCCGTGGCCCGCGCACCCAGTGCGACGCTCTGTGAAGCCGTCGCGGCGACGTTCGCCTGCGTGCCGATCGCCACGCTGTCCTGACCCGCTGCGTTGGTCTGGTAGCCGACTGCGTTTGCGTAACCGCCGCCGGCAGTAGCAGTGAATCCGACCGCACTGGCGGTGATACCGGATGCCGTCGCACCATAACCTACGGCTGTGCCATTGGTCGTGCTGGCGTTCGCGTTGCCGCCGATGGCCGTGTCGTGGCCCCAGTTGCCTGCTGTCGAATCCGCGCGCGCGCCCGAACCAATCGCAACGCTATAGCTGCCATCGTAATAGTTCGCGCCCTGCGCCGATGCGTTGGCGCCGATGGCGATTGCATTGGCCGCCGCGCCCGTCACCGCCGCGCCGCCGATGGCGATGGAGTTTGCGCCGCCTACGACCGAATCGGCGAGCGTCGAAGTCGCGTGGAAATATTTGATACCGGCGCCATTGTTGACGTTGCTGACGACGGAGTCGAGCTTCGACAGCGCCGAGCCGATATCGCTGACGCTCGCGCCCTGCACGACGTACGTCGGCTTCTTGACGGAGCCGTCGGAATTGACGCCGGCGCCGCCGCCTAGCGCGCTCGTCACGCCCTTGACCTGAGAAACGTTGGCTGCGTCCGTATCGTTGATACCCGCTGCCATGTTCGTCACGCGGCGATTCACCGTGCCGAGAAGCGACTGGTTCATGGGCGCGGAATCCGCTCCGGTTGAGTCGCCGCTGGTATGAACGTTGTAGAGCGGGTTGTTTCCGACTCGTCCCACCGAGACCGTGTTGGATTCCGTCGCGACTGATCCAGCGCCCAAGGCCACGCTGTTCTGTGCGCCACTGGCAACTACGCCGTTCGCGCCCAGTGACGTGCCGTACAGCGCGTTGGACTGGCCCGCGAAACCGAAAATGGTGGCGAAGCTGACATTGGTCGGCACATAACCGTACGAACCAATGACGGTCTCGCCAAGGTTGTGCAGCGCGCCAGCGGCGCCAGCGTTGGCCCAACAGCCCGCCACGTTCGACCACGTACCACTACCCGGACCGTCGGGAGAACATGAACTGTTCGCGATCGAGGCCGCCCATGCAGGCGTCGCGGACATGACACCAATCGCCGACGTGATGGCCGTGAAAACCAACGCGGAACGAGCAGACTTCTTCCCACGTCCCCTCGCATTTTCCTGAACCGCCACCCAGGTTCCCAACGCTTCATTCCAGACTGACCGATAAGCCTTATTCATCCGTTATCCTAAATTTTTAGTTGATGCTGCAAAGTTCAAACTTCGCGAGCGCGCGACTGGCTGTGACTTACGCAAAGCGCGGCATTCCGGAACATCTGTGCAAGTCGATGCTTACGTTCTGTCAGATACCGCCGTCACGTCAGCAGGCGAGTTGCGGTCGGCCAACGGCAAAGGCTTAGTCATGCTAACTAAGAATCCTGCGTTAACCTGTCGCAGCGGGGTCGAACTTTATTGAGGATTATCAAAACGACGAATAGGACGACTCTTAAACCAAGGCAAAAATGACAAAGCGTTTCAAGATTCCTACGTAGCCGAGACTTACTTGTCTTCGTTAATTCTTACGTCAGCGGTCAGACTTTGAGAGGCACTCGGAATTGGACCTGCATGACCTGTGGGAAGCGGAGGAAGGCGATGCAGCGATAACCTGCGCGCGCTGACAATGCGCTGGAAATGAGCCTGAGACCAGCCGTAGAGAGCCGGAGTCGAGCGACGCGCGAGTGCGGATCGCACTACCATCGGAGCGGCAAGGCAGCGCCAAAGCTGTACGCCAAAACAAAAACGGGCTCCTTAAGGAGCCCGTTCCGCATCAGAAAACAGGGAAGAGAAAATCAGAACGGCTTGATCACCACCAGCGCCACGGCGATCAGCATGCCCAGCACGGGAAGCTCATTGAACATCCGATACCACTTGTGCGAGCGTTGGTTCTCGCCGCGTTCGAACGTGCGCAGCAGCACGCCGCAATACACGTGATAGGCGATCAACAGCACGACCACGCCGACCTTCGCGTGAATCCAGCCCTCCCCACTTCCAATCCCCATCACGAGCCACAGCCACAGCCCGCACGCGAGCGCCGGCACCGCGATGAACGACATGAAGCGAAACAGCTTGCGCGCCATCAGCAACAGACGCTTTCGCGCGTTCGCATCTGTCTCCATCGCGAGATTCACGTAGATTCGCGGCAGATAGAACAGCCCCGCGAACCACGAAGCGACCAGAACGATATGAAACGTCTTGATCCACAGGAACGACATGATTGTTCTTCTTCGACGTTCGAGAATTTATTGGCGGCCTTCGCCGTGTCCCAGCACGACGTACTTCATCGACGTCAGCCCTTCCAGCCCAACGGGTCCGCGCGCGTGCAGCTTGTCGTTGGAAATGCCGATTTCCGCACCCAGGCCGAACTCGAAGCCGTCGGCAAAACGCGTCGATGCATTCACCATCACGCTCGCCGAATCCACTTCGCGCAGGAAGCGCATCGCGCGGTCGTGGTCTTCCGTGACGATCGCATCCGTGTGATGCGAGCCGTATTCGTTGATGTGCTCGATCGCCTGATCGACGCCGTCGACCACCTTCACGGCCAGCACGGGCGCGAGATATTCGGTGCGCCAATCCTCTTCCGTCGCATCGACCAGCGGCGCGACGCCCGCGCTTTCCAGCACCTTGCGCGCCGCCGGATCGACACGCAGCTCCACGTCCTTTCCGCGATACAGCTTGCCGAGCGCCGGCAGCACTTCGGACGCGATGCCGCGCGCGACCAGCAGCGTTTCCATCGTGTTGCAGGTGCCGTAGCGATGCGTCTTGGCGTTGTCGCACACCGTCATCGCCTTCGCGATATCCGCGCGATCGTCGACGTACACATGGCAAATGCCGTCGAGGTGCTTGATCATCGGCACGCGGCCTTCTTCGATCAAACGGGCGATAAGGCTCTTGCCGCCGCGCGGCACGATCACATCGACGTATTCGGTCATCGTGATCAGCTTGCCGACGGCCGCGCGGTCCGACGTTTCGACGACCTGCACCGCTTCCTGCGGCAGGCCCGCTTTTTCGAGGCCTTCGCCGATCAGCTTGGCGAGCGCCGTGTTGCATTCGAGCGCTTCGGACCCCCCGCGCAGAATCGTGGCGTTGCCAGACTTGAGACACAGCGCGGCGGCGTCGATTGTCACGTTCGGGCGCGATTCGTAGATGATGCCGATCACGCCGAGCGGCACGCGCATCTGGCCGACCTGGATACCGCTCGGCCGATACTTCATGTTGCTGATCTCGCCGATGGGATCGGGCAGCGCGGCCACTTGCCGCAAGCCTTCGACCATCGTTTTCAGCGCCTTGTCCGACAGCGTCAGGCGGTCGATGAAGGCGGCGTCGTGCCCCTTGTCGCGCGCACGGGCCAGATCGTGGGCATTCGCTTCTTTCAGCGCTTGCGTGTCGCGCTCGATCGCGACGGCAACCGCTTCGAGCGCGGCATTTTTCGCCGCCGTCGACGCCCGCGCCATCGCGCGCGATGCGTGACGCGCGCGGCGGCCGAGGTCGGTCATGTACTGGTCGATATCCATGATGATTCCCGTTGTGCCGCGTGTTGCTTCGAATGCATGCGAAGCGCGGCGAACAATTGCAGTAAGCGGAACGTTGCGACGATTGTATGACGTGTGACAGTTGTCTGCTCAGCGCCGGGGCGCCGTGTCACAAGGCTGGGGCAGGCTGCCGCGCCGCGTCTGCGATGAATCTGGCGTCTGCGCCCGATAAGCGCGTCCCTCTGCCTGATCCGTCGCGCAGGCGACAGCCTACGACGGTCGGCGCATTGGCGCCGGTCGCGCTGGGCCCGGTCGCGCTGGGGCGGAACGCGCGCCGCCAGCTTGCGCATGCGAAGCCGGCGCAGCGCCCGCCACGCTCATCGCGAGTTCGAACAGCCCGGCCCACGGATCGGGCGGCGGGTCGTTGCGGTGATTGCCCGGCGTGCCGCCCGACAAACCCTTCACCTGCCGGTCGAGCTTCGCCGCGAGCGCCAGCGCCCTTTCGAGCGCGGCTTCCGTCACGCGCGACAGCGCCGGGCCGACGAGCCGTTCGCGCGGGCCCCACACGCGGTTTTCGCGCAGCAGCATCGCGAGCGGCTTGCCCGCCTCGACGCCGCGCTTGATCCGCAACAGCGTGCGAATCTCTTCGACGACGGCCCACAACACGAGCACGGCGGCCTCGCCTTCGCCCTTGAGGCCATCGATCATCCGCGAGAGGCGACTCACATCGCCCGCCAGCATCGCTTCGTTGAGCTTGAACACGTCGTAGCGCGCGACGTTCAGCACGGCGTCGTGAATCTGCTCGAAGCTCAGCACGCCCGCCGGATACAGCAGCCCGAGCTTCTGGATTTCCTGATGCGCGGCGAGCAGATTGCCTTCGACGCGCTCCGCGATGAACTGCAGCGCGCGCTTGCCGTCATCGCCCGGCGCGACGCGCTGGCCTTGCTGCGCAAGACGCTGCCCGACCCAGCCGGGCAACTGCGCGCGCTCGACGGGATCGACCTTCAGCGCGACGCCCGCTTCTGACAAGGCCGTGAACCAGGCGGACTTCTGCGTGGCGGCATCGAGGCGCGGCAACGTGACGAGCGTGAGCACGTCGGGATTCGCCGATGCCGCGAGTGTCTTCAGCGCGTCCGCGCCTTCCTTGCCGGGCTTGCCCGTAGGGATGCGCAACTCGACCAGTTGCCGGTCGCCGAACAGCGACATCGACTGGCTCGCGCCGAGCAGCGAACTCCAGTCGAAGCTGCGCTCGACCGTGAACACCGTGCGATCCGTAAAGCCGTTCGCGCGCGCCGCAGCGCGGATGCGGTCGCACGCTTCCTGCGCGAGCAGGTGCTCGTCGCCGTACACGACGTACAGGGCGGCGAGTCCTTTCCCGAGATGCGCTTCGAGCGCGTCAAGACGCAGTTGCATGGCGACGGATGAACGAGAGTGAAACGTTTCGAATCAGTGGGTCAAAAATAGCCGGTCAAAGCGGCGGCGGCGGCAGCGGCGCGCGCGGCGACACGCCCGGCACTTCCTGGCCCGGCGCGGGATGCAGCGACTTCACGACGGCCAGACGCCGTATCAACTGATCGACGGCATCGTTCTGCATGTCCGCGTAGAGGATGTCCGCTTCGGAGGCCTTTGCCTGCGAGAACTGGTCGCTGTATGTCATCGCGCGGTTCAGGTGAATCGAACTGGGCGGAATCAGCAGCGTGCCGTCCGCGCCGCGCACCGTGTAGCTCAGCCAGTAGTCGAGCGCGTATTCCTCGACCACGCCCAGCGAGTTCAGCGTCAGCACGCTGCTGCCGCGCCCTTCCGTGACCTGCAGGATCGCGTCGGCGTTGACAGGCGAATTCACGATCACCGTGTCGCTGCCGCCCTGCACCATGCGCGTCAGGCGCGCGGAAACGGGCGCCGATGCGCCCGTGATAGCCAGACGCTTGAACGCGTAGTCCTGCTGGCCGCGCAGCTGGAAGCCGCACGCGGACAGCAGCACTGCGCTGCATGCGAAAGTCAAAAACGATCTGCGAGTCACATGGGCTCCTGGTTCGCAGTTAGCGCCGGTCACGTCCGTCAGACGACCACGTTCACGAGACGGCCCGGCACGACGATCACCTTCTTCGCCGGCTTGCCTTCGCTGAACTTCGCGAACATCTCGTGTGCGAGCGCGACGGCCTCGATCGCTTCGCGCGATGCGTCCTTCGCGACCGTCACGGCGCCGCGCACCTTGCCATTCACCTGCAGCACGAGTTCGATCTCGCTTTGCTCGAGCGCCTTCTCGTCGACCTTCGGCCACGGCGCGTCGAGCAGCCCGCCGAACTCGTCTGCATAGCCGAGTTCCTGCCACAGCTGGAACGTGATGTGCGGCACGACGGGGTACAGCACGCGCAGCAGCACGCCGTATGTTTCGCGCAGCACGGCCTGGCTCGCGCCCTTCGCGCTCTCGATCGCGTTGAGCATCTTCATCGCCGCCGACACGACCGTGTTGTACTGCAGACGCTGGTAGTCGAAATCGGCCTGCTTCAGCACGCTGTAGATTTCGCGACGCAGGGTCTTGTCGGCGTCGGCGAGCGTCGCGGCGTCGAACGTGGCGCGCTGCGACAGCGCGGCTTCGTTCGCCTGGCCGTACGCCCACACGCGACGCAGGAAGCGGCTCGCGCCCTCGACGCCCGCGCCCGACCATTCGAGCTGCTGCTCGGGCGGCGCCGCGAACATCGTGAAAAGACGCGCGGTATCGGCGCCGTACTGGTCGATCAGCACCTGCGGATCGACGCCGTTGTTCTTCGACTTCGACATCTTCTCCACGCCGCCCAGCTCGACGGGCTGGCCGTCGGCATGGAGCGTCGCGCCGACGGGGCGGCCCTTGTCGTCGTGCGTGACGGTCACATCGGCCGGGTTGTACCAGGTCTTCTTGCCCGCTTCGTTTTCGCGGTAATACGTTTCGTTGAGCACCATGCCCTGCGTGAGCAGGTTCTTCGCCGGCTCGCCGAACTTCACGATGCCCAGATCGCGGCAAACCTTCGCCCAGAAACGCGAGTACAGCAGGTGAAGAATGGCGTGCTCGATGCCGCCGATGTACTGGTCCATCGGCATCCAGTAATCGGTGCGCTCGTCGACCATCGTCTTCGCGTCGGGTGCCGCGTAGCGATAGAAGTACCAGGACGAATCGACGAACGTGTCCATCGTGTCCGTTTCGCGCTTCGCGGGCGCGCCGCACGTCGGGCACGTGCAGTTCAGGAACGCCTCGGACTTCGCGAGCGGATTGCCCGTGCCGTCCGGCACGAGGTCTTCGGGCAGCACGACGGGCAGATCCTTCTCCGGCACGGGCACGTCTCCGCACGACGGGCAGTGGATGATCGGGATCGGCGTGCCCCAGTAACGCTGGCGCGAAATGCCCCAATCGCGCAGACGCCACGTGACCTGCTTGTCGCCGAGTCCGAGCGCTTTCAGGTCGGCCGCGATCGCATCGACGGCTTGCGCGTACTTCAGTCCGTTGTACTTGCCGCTATTGATCAGGACGCCGCTTTCCTTGTCGCCGTACCACTCCTGCCATGCGTCCGTCGAGAACGTCTTGCCTTCGACGGCCACCACCTGCTTCACGGGAATACCGTACTTCTTCACGAACGCGAAGTCGCGCTCGTCGTGCGCGGGCACGCCCATCACGGCGCCTTCGCCGTAGCTCATCAGCACGTAGTTGCCGATCCAGACCTCGACCTTCTCCTGCGTCAGCGGATGCTTGACGAAAAAGCCCGTGGCCATGCCCTTCTTTTCCATCGTCGCCATGTCGGCTTCGGCGACGCCGCCGTGCTTGCATTCGTCGATGAACGCCTGCAGTTCCGGACGGCCTTGCGCGAGACGCGTCGCGAGCGGGTGCTCGGCGGCGATAGCGCAGAAAGTGACGCCCATGATCGTGTCGGCGCGGGTGGTGAACACGCGCAGCAGCTTCTGTTCGCCGTCCAGTTCGTACGGAAAGCCGAAGGTCACGCCAAAGCTCTTGCCGATCCAGTTCTGCTGCATGGTCTTGACGCGCTCCGGCCAGCCGAGGCCGTCGAGATCGTTCAGCAGTTCATCGGCATACTGCGTGATGCGCATGTAGTACATCGGGATTTCGCGCTTTTCGACCAGCGCGCCCGAACGCCAGCCGCGTCCGTCGATCACCTGCTCGTTCGCGAGCACGGTTTGATCGACGGGATCCCAGTTCACCGTGCCCGTCTTCTTGTACGCGACGCCCTTTTCCAGCATCTTCAGGAAGATCCACTGGTTCCACTTGTAGTAGTCGGGCGAGCAGGTGGCGACTTCGCGCGACCAGTCGATGGCAAGACCCATCGACTGCATCTGCTTCTTCATGTACGCGATGTTGTCGTAGGTCCACTTTGCGGGCGGCACGTTGTTGGCCATCGCGGCGTTTTCGGCGGGCATGCCGAACGCGTCCCAGCCCATCGGCATCAGCGTGTTGTAGCCGTTCATCCGCAGATAGCGGTACATCACGTCGTTGATCGTGTAGTTGCGTACGTGCCCCATGTGCAGCTTGCCCGACGGATACGGCAGCATCGAAACGCAATAGAACTTGGGCTTGTCGGCCTTTTCCGTCGTTTTGTACGCGTCGGTGGCGCGCCATTGTCCTTGCGCGGCGGATTCGACGTCGGAGGGAACGTATTTTTCGTGCATGGTGTGATGGGATCGCTGTTCGGTGCCTGCCGCTGGTCGGTGCGTCGGCACCGGCACGGTGTGCTGCGTGATGAAATTTGGATCGTTTCCCCTGTCGTCAAGGGGAAAGGGCTGATTATACCGTTCGGCCGGGCTCGCGCCGCGCGCGATCCGGGTGTGTCGCGCGTTTTGCGCGCCGATTGGGCGCGACTCCGTGCTGAAGCGGGCGGTTGGCCCGTCGTGCTGTTGCTTGTCGCGGCTTGCTACCGCTGTGCCGCCGGTTGCAGCTTCTCGACCTATCGCGCCGTCGAGGCCGGCTGCTGCTGCCCCGCTTTCGCGTTGTCAGCTGGCGGCTCCGTCACGAAACCGATCCGTTCGAGCCCCGCCTGCTGCGCCGCGCCCATCACCTGGGCGATCACTTCGTAGCGCGTCGAGCGCTCGGCGCGCAGGTGGATTTCCGGCTGCTCCTGCTGCTTGCCCGCGTCGTTGAAGCGCGCGCGCATCTCGTCGAGCGTGATGGGCTTGTCGTTCCAGTAAATCCTGCCCGCGCCGTCGATCGACAGCGTGACGGTGTTTGGCGTCTCGCGCGCCTCGGCGGCCGCGACGCGCGGCAGATCCAGCCGGATCGCGTGCGTGAACAGCGGCGCCGTGATGATGAAAATGACCAGCAGCACGAGCATCACGTCGATCAGCGGCGTCATGTTGATGTCCGCCATCGGCGCGGCTGTCTTGTGCCGGTCGAGTCCGCCGAATGCCATGTGATCGCCTCCCGTTGCCTGCTACAACTGCTTAGACCTGCGTGCGGGCGGGGGCGCGCTCGCTGGGGTGCGCGGCGTGCGCGTTCCCGGCGACGTCGCCCGCCGGCGCGCAGACGTACGCATGCAGATCGTGCGCGAAGCCGTCGAGTTCTTCCGACAACTGCCGCACCATCCGCCCGAGCACGTTGTACGCGAGCACCGCGGGAATCGCGACGACGAGGCCGAAGGCCGTCATGATCAGCGCCTCGCCCACTGGCCCCGCGACGTTCTCTATCATCGCCTGCCCGCTCTGCGCGATGCTGCCGAGCGCGTGATAGATGCCCCACACGGTGCCGAACAGGCCGACGAACGGCGCCGTGCTGCCCACCGACGCCAGCAGCACCTGGCCGAACTCCAGCCGCCGCTGCGAGCGGTGCAGCGCCTGACGCAGCGCCCGCAACACCCGCTCGCTGCGCTCGACGCGCGCGAGCAGCACGCCCGGGGCCTCGACTTCCGACGCCTGCAGCGCCGCTTCCGCCAACGGAGAAAAGATGTGCTCCCGATCCGCGAGACGCAGCGCCGCGACGCCGTCGGCGAGCGTCGGCGCCTGCCAGAAGCGCGCGATCGCGCGCGGCCCTTGCCGCTTCGCGCGGCTCAGCATCCAGCTTTTGACGATCAGGAAACACCAGCTCGCCACCGACATCGCCAGCAGCACGTACGCGACGCCATGCGTGATGGCGTCGCTGGTTTGCAGGTAGTGGAGGATGCCCGTGTTTGCCATCGGATTTCGCTGTTCGCCGCAGCCGCCCGGCCGCGACGGATGAGAACAGGCCAGGAGCCGGGCTTAGCGCAAGCCCAGCACGTCCTGCATGTCGAACAGGCCGTTTGCGTGGCCTTCGAGGAAGCGCACCGCGCGCAGCGCGCCTTGCGCGTACGACAGACGGCTTGCCGACTTGTGCGTGATCTCGATGCGCTCGCCGATTCCCGCAAACAGCACCGTGTGATCGCCGACGATATCGCCGCCGCGAATCGCCGAAAAACCGATGGTGGACGGATCACGCTCGCCCGTCACGCCTTCGCGTGCATAGACGGCGCAATCTTCGAGCTTGCGGCCGAGCGCGCCCGCGATCACTTCGCCCATGGTCAGTGCCGTGCCCGACGGCGCGTCGACCTTATGCCGATGATGCGCCTCGATGATCTCGATGTCGTAGCCCTGCGAGAAGTGCTTCGCGGCGAATTCGAGCAGCTTCATGGTCACGTTCACGCCGACGCTGAAGTTCGACGCGAGCACGATGCCCGTTTTTTCCGACGCGGCGCGAATTTGCGCCTTTTGCGCGTCGTCGAAACCCGTCGTCCCGATCACGAGCTTCGTGTTCGTGCGCAGCGCGGCTTCGATGTGCGCGAGCGTGCCTTCGGGTCGCGTGAAATCGATCAGATAGTCGGATTGCGCGAGGACGGCATCGATATCGTCCGAAACCGGCACGCGCGTCTCTTTGCCCAGAAACGCTCCGGCATCCTGACCGAGTTGCGGCGTGCCCGCGCGGTCGAGCGCGCCCGACAACGTTGCATCGGGATCATTGAGGACGGTTTCGATGAGCATCCGGCCCATGCGGCCCGACGCGCCGGCGATGGCAATTTTCATGGGTAGTCCAGCAATCAGCGCCGAAAACATCGCGCCGTAAGACAGCGCGACGATTGGCGGCAAAAGATACGGAGCGAGCAACACGCGAAAACGGAGCAACATCGCGGCGCATCGCGGCAAAAAGCACGACGGGCGGACAAGCCGCCCGTCACGCTAGTAGGGACAACGGAATCAGCCGCCCGTTCCCGTGCCCGTTTGCGAAGAAGACTGCGACGACTGCACGGGCGCGTCTTTCGACTTGCCGTTGTTGCTTTCCGGACCCGTCGGGCCGACCGGGTTCTCGCTCGGCACGCCTTGGATCTGCGGCGGCGGCGGACGCGTGAAGCGGAACTGCGGCTTGCCCGGCTCCGTCGAGTTCTGCGGCACGCCGCCGTTGGACGGCGGCGTATTCGCGCGCACCGACGGCGTCGTGCCCGGCGCCGGCGCCTGCACGGCGTTGGTCAGACGGTTCGCGGCCTGCGCGGCCTGCGCGTTCGGATCGACGATGGGCAGACTGCCCGCCTGTGAGGCGTCCGAGGTTGCCGAGCGGACTGTGTCGAGCGTCGCCGCGGGCGCCGCTGCAGGCGCCGATGCGGCCGCCACGGGCGCGCTCGCCGCACCTGCGGCGCTCGCGCCTGCGGTGCGACGGAAACCTTCTTGCCCGTACGATCGCCGTCGATATCGGCGAGCAGTTCGAGGTTGGACGGCAGATCGTCGCCGCCCGACCAGCTCGCGACGCGATCGCCGGCAAAATTCACGATGAAGTCACGCTGCTGGACGATCGACGTCGAGCCGCGCTTGAAATAGAACACGTAGTCCCAGCGATCCGCGTGGAACATGTCCGACAGAAGCGGCGTGCCAAGCACCTGCTTGACCTGCGCGCGCGACATGCCGACCTGCATCTGCGCAGCCATTTCCTTCGACACGAAGTTGCCC
The DNA here is from genome assembly GCF_037126505.1 of Paraburkholderia bengalensis. Classification (NCBI taxonomy): domain Bacteria; kingdom Pseudomonadati; phylum Pseudomonadota; class Betaproteobacteria; order Burkholderiales; family Burkholderiaceae; genus Paraburkholderia; species Paraburkholderia bengalensis. The sequence goes on along the minus strand of NZ_JACFYJ010000031.1, from coordinate 27,751 downwards.
TGAACCACGGTAATGCGGTACGGCGTAATGCTTTGGGCGAAGCGCTGCGTCAGGCTGTCATACGTGGAACACCCAGCAAGAAGCGCTACGGCCGCAGCGACGATCAAGGTACCCCGCATGCGGCTCCCCCGGTTGATCAACAGAGCTTTTGGAATCATTTCCCTCACCGTGCGGGCTTCCCGAGCCGCGCGACTTTCCGTGTAAGATGACCTGAACAGCAATTCACATTACTATTAGAACCCTGCATTGTACTCTAGGGATCCCTTGCCATGACCAATCCAACCGATCTGAAAAATATCGGACTCAAGGCGACCCTACCGCGCCTCAAGATTCTGGAAATCTTTCAGCACAGCCCGGTGCGCCATCTGACGGCCGAAGACGTCTACCGCAATCTGCTGCATGAAGAGCTGGATATCGGCCTCGCCACGGTGTATCGCGTGCTCACGCAGTTCGAGCAGGCTGGTCTGCTGTCGCGCAGTAACTTCGAGTCGGGTAAAGCCGTTTTTGAACTGAACGAAGGCACGCACCACGACCATCTGGTGTGTATCGACTGCGGTCTGGTGGAAGAATTTTTCGACCCCGAAATCGAGAACCGCCAGCAGGCAATTGCGAAAGAACGCGGCTTCAAGCTGCAGGAACACGCGCTCGCGCTGTACGGCGCCTGCACGAAGGAAAATTGCCCGCATCGCAAGCATTGATGGAGTCTTGCGCCACGTCGCGTTGAGCGGCCCCCGCAGGTCGAACGCAGAAAGGCCCGGTCGGTTTGCCCACCGGGCCTTTTGCTTTCGTCTGCTTACCGATTCGAAAACACCCTTAAACGGCGAGTGTTTCGAACGATTCACGCGTCAGACGCCACGTCTGCGGCAACGCTACTTCATCGCAATTCGGGCCTTCGCCGCCACGGTCGACGACGAGAAAATCGCTGACGCGCCCGAGCGCCAGCAGCGGATGATGCCAGACGCCCTTCGCGTAGTTAACACCCTGCCAGCCATGCGCCGAAAACGCGCGCAGCTTCGCCGGGTCGAGTTCGCCGGCCGGCGCGACGACGATCAGATACGGCGCGTCCGATAGCGGCACGAACGCCTGGCTGCCCAGCGGATGCCGCTCCATCATCGCGATGTCGATCGGCCATGCACGCGGCTGCGCGCGAAACACGTTGATCAGCGCCCGGCCGCCCTGCGTGCTCACGTCCACGTTGGCGAGGTCGTGAAAGCGCTCGGTCGTGCCTTCGTTGATGGGATAGTGGCGCGCGCCCTCCAGTTCGATCACGTCGCCGAACGGTGCGAACGCTGCTCGCGTCAGGCGCTCGATGCGCAGTGTGTTCATGGCCGTCTCCGCCGAACGTTATTCGAGCTCGCCCCACAGACGCAGCCGCGACACGCCGCCGTCCGGATAGATGTTCAGACGCACGTGCGTGACGGGACCGAGCGCCGCCAGTTCCGCGCTGAACGTATGCACGTTGTCCATCTGCAGCTTCTGCTCGGGCAGCAGCACGGGCCAGAACATGGCCTGCGTGACGAGCGATTCATCGGTGCCGCCCGTGACGGATGCCGCCTGCAGCGAACAGCGGTCGGGGAAATTGCCCTTGAAGTGCGCCGTGTCCACTTCGACCTTGCGAATCACGCCCGGCCGCGCGAGCGCGACGATCGCCCAGTCGTTGCCCGGCTCCCGACGGCGGCGCGTCTCCCAGCCGTCGCCCATGTTGACGCCGCGCCCCGGCATCAGCATTTGCGATGCGGGTCCGAAATGCTGGTTGTTCGCCGCGACGAGATACGCGCCGTTTTCGATAGCGGCCAGATCGACGAGGCTGCCGCGCTCGACACGCTCCCAGTCGCGCTTGGGCTGCCCGTAGACACGCAGCCGCGCGAGCCCGCCGTCCGGATACAGGTTCACGCGCAGATGCGTGAAGGCGCGCGTGTCGCCCACTTCGACATAGTGATGCTGATTGCCCTGCAGCGTGGTCGCGGGGACGATGGTTTGCCAGTCGGCGTTATCGGCGGGAACGTCGTCGTTCGAATAGCAGGCCTCGATCGAGGCCGCCGGCGGGAAATTCCCCGTGAAGTGGCTCGTATCGAGATCGACACCATGCACGATGCCCGGCCGCGCCAGCCGCACGACGCAGTAGTCGTGGCCCGTCGTGCGCTTGCGGCGCGTCTCCCAGCCGTCCATCCACTTGCCGTGATCGTCGTATTTGCCGGGAATGAAGACGGCCGGCTGCGGGTCGAGCATGCGTTCCTTCGGCGCGAAGAATTCGTCGCTGGCGAAGAGTGCCTTCGCGCCCAGCCGCGGGTCGGCGAGATTCATGTAGCGGCGCGTGAAGGCGGGTGCGTTCGGATCGAGTATCGGATTGGCCATGATCGGTTCGGTGTTCAGTCGGGTGAGGTGATGAGTGGCGGCGGACCTTGCGAGCCCGCCGCCGTTGCCATTGGTGGTCGGTCAGATGGCGGAAAGCGGTGTCAGACAGCGTGCGCCGGGTTCACGGGGCCCGCTTCGTCGTCGAGATCGGTGCGGGTCGGCACGAAGCGGTATTCGCTGTCGAGGTTCAGCACGCGGCGGGCGCGCGCCTTGTCGATGTCGTTCTCCCACACGCCGACCACGACCGTCGCGACGCAGTTGCCGATCAGGTTGGTCAGCGCGCGGGCGATGCCGACAAACCAGTCGACGGGCAGGATCAGCACGAGGCCGAGCACGGGAATCGCGGGAATCGCGGAAAGCGTCGCGGCGAGAATCACGATGGCCGAGCCGGGAATGCCGTGCGCGCCCTTCGACGTGATCAGCGACACCAGCACGACGACGATCAGATCGTGCGTCGACAGCGGCGTGTTCGTGGCCTGCGCGATAAAGATCACGGCGAGCGTCAGATAGATCGAGAAGCCGTCAAGGTTGAACGAATAGCCCGTCGGAATCACGAGGCCGACAGTCGAATCCTTCACACCCATCCATTCGAGCTTGCGCATGATCTGCGGCAGCACGGCGTCCGACGAAGCCGTGCCGAGCACGATCGACAGCTCTTCGCGCAGATAGCGGATCAGCTTGAAGATGCTGAAACCGGCAAGCCGCATCACGATGCCCAGCACGACGGCGACGAACACGATGCAGCTCGCGTAGAACACGATGACGAGCATGCCGAGCTGCTTGAGCGACGCGACGCCGTACGTGCCCGTGGTGAACGCAATCGCGCCCAGCACGCCGAGGGGCGCGAGCTTGATGATGAAGCTCATCACGCGGAAGAACACCTGCGCGAGTTCGTCGATCAGACTGTTGACGAGCTTCGCGCGCGGCCCGAGCAGCGACAGCGCGGAACCGACCAGTACGGAGAACACGAGAATCTGCAGGATGTCGCCCTTCGCGAACGCGTCGATGGCTGTGTCGGGAATGATCTTCAGCAGGAAGCCCGCCGTGTCCTTCAGGCTCTTCGCGTGCTCGGTGTAGGTGGCGAGCGAGCCGGCGTCGAGCGAATGAATATCGATGTTCATGCCGACGCCCGGGCGCGTCACGTACGCGAGCACGGCGCCGATCACGAGCGCGATCGTCGTCATGATCTCGAAGTAGACGACGGCTTTCAGGCCGACGCGCCCCACTTTCTTCAGATCGCCCGCGTGCGCCATGCCGCTGACGACGACGCAAAACACGATCGGTCCGATCACCATCTTGATCAGCTTCAGAAAGCCGTCGCCCAGCGGACGCAGCGACTGCGCGAAATGCGGAAACAGCGCGCCGATCACGATGCCCGCCACGAGAGCGATCACCACCCGGCCAAACAGCGAATTGAAGAACTTCAACACGGCTTTCTCCCGATCAGGAATTGAATCTTGCACCACCTGTTCATACTGGTCCGACCAGTACTGTTATGGCGAATAGTAGGAAGCCGATATAGTGAGGTCAAGGATTGGTGGGACGGTGTTTACCCGACGCGGTCTGACCGGCCTTGTCGCACGGAAAATGTATGTGCGCGGCGATTTGGACGAGACGGCCAAAGCGGATTTACAATACTGGTCAGACCGCTCTGAACCGCCGCCGAGATCATGAAAAACGTTCCGCACACCGTCACCGACGCCGCGATTGCGATCATTCGCGAGCGGATCGAGGGCGGCGCTTATCCCGTCGGCAGCCTGTTGCCCGCGCAGCGCCAGTTGTCGGAAGAGCTCGACATCAGCCGCGCGTCGCTGCGCGAGGCGCTATCGACGCTCGAAGCGCTCGGCATGCTGACAATCCGCCCGGGCAAGGGCGTGTACGTGCAATCGACCAAGGCATCGACGGCGCATCCGTGGCGTTTTGCGGATCAGTCGTCGCTGCCCGATACGTATCAGATGCGTTTCGCGCTGGAAGGATTCGTCGCACGGATGGCGGCGCTCGCCATCGGCGACGACGACGTCGAATGGTTCGAGGACAACATTGCGGCGCTGCAAACGGCGCTCACCCATGGCGACCTCGACGAGGCCGCGCAACTGGACTTCGACTTTCACATGCGGATCGTGGCGATCGCGGGCAACGCCGCCATCGAGTCGATCTTGCGCAGCAGCGCGGACATCATGAAGGAAAGCCAGCGGATGCCGTTTTATCGGCGTGAACTGGTGCTGTCCACGTACCACGAGCACCGGCTGATTCTCGATGCGCTCAAGGCGCGAGATCCGCACGCGGCCGGCAAGGCCATCGAGAAGCACATCGCGAACGCGGCGCAGCGCGCAGGCGTGTATTTCCCGACGCCGCACGCCTGATACAAGCCCGTTTACGAAGCTGAGCCGCGCATAAAAAAAGCCGCTCTGAAGAGCGGCTTTTTTGCGTTCTTGAACTCGGCTGGCGGAATGCTTACTTCGCGTTGGCGAACGCGACGGCCGTATCCAGCATGCGGTTCGAGAAGCCCCACTCGTTGTCGTACCAGCTCGACACCTTGACCAGACGGCCCGACACCTTGGTCAGGGTCGCGTCGAACGTCGACGAAGCCGGGTTGTGGTTGAAGTCGATCGACACCAGCGGCGCCGAGTTGTAGCCGAGGATGCCCTTCAGCGCGCCTTCCGATGCTTCCTTCATGATCGCGTTGACTTCATCGACGGTCGTGTCGCGCTTGGCGATGAACGACAGATCGACGATCGACACGTTGATGGTCGGGACGCGGATCGCGTAGCCGTCCAGCTTGCCGTTCAGTTCCGGCAGCACCAGGCCGACAGCCGACGCAGCGCCCGTCTTGGTCGGGATCTGGCTGTGCGTGGCCGAGCGCGCGCGGCGCAGGTCTTCGTGGTAGACGTCCGTCAGCACCTGGTCGTTCGTGTACGCGTGGATCGTGGTCATCAGACCCGTTTCCAGGCCGATCTTGTCGTTCAGCGGCTTGACGAGCGGCGCGAGGCAGTTCGTCGTGCACGATGCGTTCGAGATGACCGTGTGCTCGGCCTTCAGCACGTTGTGGTTCACGCCGTAGACGATCGTCGCGTCGACGTCCTTGCCGCCCGGCGCCGAGATGATCACTTTCTTCGCGCCGCCCTTGATGTGCGCGCTCGCCTTTTCCTTCGTCGTGAAGAAGCCCGTGCACTCCATCACGACGTCGACGCCCAGCTCGCCCCACGGCAGTTCAGCCGGGTTGCGGTTAGCCAGCACGCGGATCTTGTCGCCGTTGACGATCAGGTTCTCGCCGTCGACGCTCACTTCGCCCGGGAACTTGCCGTGCGCCGTGTCGTACTGCGTCAGGTGCGCGTTGGTCTTGGCATCGCCCAGGTCGTTGATCGCGACGATCTCGAGGTCATGCTTCTTGCCGTTTTCATAGAAGGCACGCAGCGTGTTGCGGCCGATCCGGCCATAGCCGTTGATTGCGACGCGAATCGTCATGTTTATCTCCTGATGACTGAAAAAATGCTTGCTTGATGCTTCGGCGGTTCGATGCGGAGTCGTCGTGCGCATGCTGCCTGCCAGCGCCTGCGCACGACGCGCGTTTGCCCTGATTAGCCGAGCGCGGCCTTCGCCGTCTCGACAACCTTCTCGACGGTGAAGCCGAAATACTTGAACAGCGCACCTGCCGGGGCCGACTCGCCGAACACGTCGATGCCCACGACGCCGCCTTCCAGACCCACGTACTTGCGCCAGAAATCCGTCACGCCCGCTTCGATCGCGACACGGCGCACGCCATGCGGCAGCACGCGTTCGCGGTATTCGGCGTCCTGCTTGTCGAAGGCCGTGGTGGACGGCATCGACACGACGCGCGCCGCAATGCCTTCGCGCGCGAGCGCTTCAACCGACTTCATCGCCAGTTCGACTTCCGAACCCGTCGCGATCAGGATGATTTTGCGCGCGGGAATGTCGTCGTTCCAGTCTTTCAGCACGTAGCCGCCCTTCGCGATGTTCGCGATCTGCTGCTCCGTGCGCGGATTGAACGCGAGATTCTGGCGGCTGAAGATCAGGCACGACGGGCCATGATGCTCGACAGCCTGGGTCCACGCGACGGCCGTTTCGACGGTATCCGCCGGACGCCACACCTGCATGTGCGGAATCAGACGCAGGCTCGCGACATGTTCGATCGACTGGTGCGTCGGACCGTCTTCGCCGAGACCGATCGAATCGTGCGTGAACACGAAAATGGACGGCGACTTCATCAGCGCGGCGACACGCAGCGCGTTGCGGCTGTAGTCCGAGAACGTCAGGAACGTGCCGCCGAACGCCTTGTGGCCGCCGTGCACCGCGAGGCCGTTGATGGCCGCGCTCATGCCGAATTCCCGCACGCCGTAGTTGACGTAGTTGCCCGCCGCGCCCTGCTCGCCTACGCGCACGTACTTCGCCGCCTTCCAGTTGGTCAGGTTCGAGCCCGTCAGGTCGGCCGAGCCGCCGAGCAGTTCGGGCAGGACGGCTGCGAGCCCTTCGATGGTTTGCTGCGAGGCCTTGCGCGTGGCGATGGTTTCGGCGCGCTCGTTCGCGGCGGCGATGATCGCCTGCGCCTTCTCCGCCCAATCTGCGGGCAGCTTGTTGTCCATGCGGCGCGCGAAATCGGCCGCTTCCTGCGGGTATTTCGCCTGATAAGCGGCGAACGCGTCGTTCCATGCGCCTTCGAACTTCGCGCCCGACTCCTTCGCGTCCCACGCTGCGTAGACTTCTTCCGGAATCACGAACGGCGGATAGTGCCAGCCGAGCTTCTCGCGCACAGCGGCAACTTCCTTCTCGCCGAGCGCCGCGCCGTGCACGTCGTGCGTGCCCGCCTTGTTCGGCGAGCCTTCGCCGATCACCGTCTTGCAGCAGATCAGCGTGGGCTTGTCCGATTGCTTGGCTTTCTTGATGGCGGCGTCGACGGCGTCGACGTCATGGCCGATCACGCCCGGAATCACGTTCCAGCCGTACGCTTCGAAGCGCTTGGGCGTGTCGTCGTGGAACCAGTGCACCACCTCGCCGTCGATCGAAATGCCGTTGTCGTCGTAGAACGCGATCAGCTTGTTCAGCTTCAGCACGCCCGCGAGCGAGCAGGCTTCGTGCGAAATGCCTTCCATCAGGCAGCCGTCGCCGACGAACACGTACGTGTGGTGATCGACGATCTTCGCGTCCGGCTTGTTGAATTCGTTTGCGAGCAGCGACTCGGCGAGCGCCATGCCGACCGCGTTCGCCAGACCCTGGCCAAGCGGGCCCGTCGTGGTTTCGACGCCCGGCGTGATGCCGTACTCGGGGTGACCCGGCGTCTTCGAGTGCAGCTGACGGAAGTTCTTCAGCTCTTCCATCGGCAGGTCATAGCCCGTCAGATGCAGCAGCGAATACAGCAGCATCGAGCCGTGACCGTTGGACAGCACGAAGCGGTCGCGGTCGGCCCAGTGCGGATTTCTCGGGTTGTGACGCAGGTGCCGCGACCACAGTGCAACGCCGATCTCGGCCATGCCCATCGGCATGCCGGGGTGACCGGAATTCGCTTGTTGAACGGCATCCATGGACAGCGCGCGGATCGCGTTGGCCATCAGGGAGGTGGGGGCGGGAGACGAGGTCGTCATGTCGATTCCGGAGAATGGTCCAAAAAGCGGAAGGCGCCGTTGGGGGTCCGGGAGCCCGGCGGCCGATCTGCTCCGGCGCACGGTGCGGCGCCGGGAGACGCGAGGCGGGCAGAGCAAACGGACAGGGCTGCAAAGCGGGATATTCTAACAGATAGCCGCGCTCGCTTTCGGCCATAGGACGGGCGTTCCCGAGCGATCGGGCGTGCATCGACGCGCCTTCGCGCCGCCCGTGCGAAAGCGCAAACACTTGATGAATCGCGCGATTTTCGTGCCGCCACGTTGCCGAAATCCGCCGCCGCGCCACGCCTGGAAATGTCGCCCGGGGCTTGATTGTTCGCCATTCATCGCGTATCAGACGATAAACTAAGCCGATTCTTAAAGCGTTCGCTTTGAGACTGCTGCAAAATTCATCGCTTCTCCGGCAGGGGCCGCCATCACGGCGAAAACCGGCCGAGGGCGATGGCGCCAACGACCCACTGCTACAGGAGAGTCCGATGACTGCCCCACGCCCAGCCGGCGTCCCGTGGCTGACGCCGTATCTGACGGTTCGCGATGCGCATACGTCCATCGCCTTCTTCGAAGCGGCGTTCGGTTTTCATGTCCGGGACAGCGTGCATGACGACGGCGCCGTGATGCATGTCGAAATGACCTATCAGGATCAGTTGATCGTGATGTTCGCCCCTGAGGGCGCGTTCGGCTCGACGGCAAAAACGCCGAAAAGCGCGGGCACGACGGCACCTCAATCGTTTTATCTGTATGTCGACGACGTCGACGCCGTTTATGCGCGGGCCGTCGCGGCCGGCGCCAGGTCGCTGAGCGAGCCGCAAGATCAGTTCTGGGGAGATCGTTTCGCCCAGATCGAAGATCCCGACGGCTATCGCTGGGCGCTAGCCTGCCATCTGTCTTGAGTGAATGAGAACTTCCCTTATGCCTCGCTTTTTCGTCGGCACCCCGTTCCGAACCGACGACATCGTTTCCCTGCCGGACGAAGTCAACCGGCACGTCCGCGTCCTGCGTCTGCAACCCGGCGACACAGTGAGCCTTTTCAACGGCAATGGCGGCGAATTCGGCGCTGAAATAGTCGAGATGGACCGACACGGCACCCTTGTGCGGATCGGCGATTTTCGCGATGTCGAGGCGGAGCCGCCGTATCAGCTGACGCTCGCACAAGGGATCGCCGGCAGCGACAAGATGGACTGGCTGATCGAAAAGGCGACGGAACTCGGCGCGTCCGAGTTCGTGCCGCTCACGACCACACGGAGCGTGGTGCGCCTTGCCGGCGAACGCGCGCAGCGACGCCAGGTGCACTGGCAGCGGATCGTGCAGGCGTCGTGCGAGCAATGCGGGCGCAACCGCCTGCCCGAAGTGATGCCGACGCGCGAACTGGCGACGTGGCTCGGCTCGATGCCAAAAGATCCCGTGGACGGCGAATTGCGGCTGCTGCTATCGCCGCGCGCAAGCGTGCCGTTCTCGGCGCTGCCCGCTAACCCGCCCAAGGTGCGCGCGCTGGTGCTGGTCGGCCCTGAAGGCGGCTTTTCGGCTGCCGAAGAAGCTGCCGCCTCGAGCCACGGCTTCATGGCCGTGGGACTTGGCCCGCGCGTGCTGCGCACGGAAACGGCGGGAATCGCGGTGCTGTCCGCGCTGGCCGCGCGCTGGGGCGGCTGGTAAGCGACAGCGGATCGACAGCGCGGCCTGGGCGCAGAAGCGTTCCGCCCGGGCCTCCAAATGAGAAAGGCCCGCCAGAAGGCGGGCCTTTCTCATTTCGGTGCGAATCAGACGACGTCAGCTTACTGCGACGAACGCGTCGTCATCTGCATACAACTCACGCGAAGGAGTAGAAAACCCGGAACGCGACCTTGCGCTCCGCCCAGAACTCGGCCGCCTCGCGGAATACGTCGAGCAGCGTTTCGCGCGCTTCCTTGTCGAACTTGATGGCAATTGGCAATGCTTCGAGCACGATCACGAAACCCGGCTGGGCGCCCGCCTTGTGGACCAGATCGGTCAGCGAGTCGTAGAGCGCGTCGTAGTTCTTGCCAAAGTGCTTCGGAAACAGGAACGACGTCGCAATCGTCTCCATGACTTCCTGCTTGGACTGCGCATTGCCGACATAGGCATAAAGAAAATGCTGACCAAGCCGGTTCGCCTCGTCGGCGAGATCCTGTACGCGAAACGCGCGGATCGATTGCACGATGTTCGGTCGTACGGTCTGGAAAAGACTCATGCGCTCCTCTTCCGATGAAAGGCCCGTACTGGCTTCGTTCTGGTCGTCACGGGCCTGGCCGGCATCGCGCATCTGCATGACGCGCTGAAACAGATTGCCGTCGCCGGCCGCGAAAAGATCCGTCGCGACTTTCGAGTCGTGCGCGTAGATGTTGTCGCTCATGCCGATTATCCCGATGTCATTCAATGATGCGATTGAAACTGGTGTAGTGGTCGTCTGAGTAATAACAGTTGTCGGTCCGCCTGAGCGGCCCTCCACAGACAATGCGGCGGGCGCCGCGATCACGGGCGCCTGGCGTGGGAACGGTGTATTCGTGGTAATAGCCGCGCCGGTGCGAAGGCAGCAACCGCTCACGATTGCCGAATACGACGCCGTCCTTTTCATACGGGTAAGGCCCGCCGGCTGCAATCAAGTTCAATGTCTTGACGGCCTCCGGCGGCAATTGCGCCAGCGCAACGGTGCCGCCGACCTGTTCCTGCTGAGCCTGTCTGGCCAATGCGCCGGTGGACACGCCGCCGCCGGCGAGACCGCCGGCCATCAAGGCGGCGATCAGCACGCCGTCGCGAAGCCACCTGCGTGCCATGAATCAGAATTCCCGCTGTTGACTAACGAGTTTGACGACCATGAAAGACGTAAGGGTATCGCTAATGTCTTTTGGAATCAATGTTCTTTAGTCAGACGAAAGACCGGCCGGGGCGAAATTGCCCGGCTGCCGACATCGGTTTTGACGAATTTCAACGCAGGCGTTATCTCGAGCGAGATAGACTTACCTTCAGGCAGATGTTGGGACGGCTTTCATGCCTCGTCGTCCGGACGGTCCGCGTGCTGCGGGCGCTGTCACACGTCGGCCTTTTGCAGGATGGCCTCATTCCCGGCCATCATCTGGAAGCGTGCCCATTGCGGGCACGCTTTTTTTTTGCCCGCGCTGGCGAAATCGCCAGCAACGGGAGAATGCGCGGAGTTAACGCGCCGCGTTCACATCGGCGACGAGCAGCGCCGTCATGTTGACGATCCGGCGAACCGTCGCCGACGGGGTCAGCACATGCACCGGCTTGGCCGCGCCCAGCAGGATCGGCCCAATCGCGATGTTGTTGCCGGCCGCCGTCTTCAGCAGGTTGTACGAGATGTTCGCGGCGTCGATGTTCGGCAGCACCAGCAGGTTCGCGTCGCCCTCCAGCGTCGACTCGGCCAGGATTTCCTTGCGCAGGTTGGCGTCGAGCGCGAGGTCGCCGTGCATCTCGCCGTCCACCTGCAGATGCGGCGCGCGTTCCTGCAAGATAGCCAGCACATCGCGCATTTTCTGCGCAGAAGGGGCATTGCTGGTACCGAAGTTCGAGTGCGACAGGAGCGCGATCTTCGGCTCGATACCGAAGCGGCGCACTTCTTCGGCCGCCATGATCGCGATCTCGGCCAACTCTTCCGCGCTCGGATCGACATTCACGTGCGTGTCGACGAGGAAAATCTGCCGGCCGGGCAGCACCAGCGCGTTCATCGCGGCGTAGACCTTCGCGCCGTCCTTCTTGCCAATCACCTGATCGATGAAGTGCAGGTGACGATGCGTCGTGCTTACCGTGCCGCAGATCATGCCGTCAGCGTGGCCCTTCGTGACGAGCATCGAGCCGATCAGCGTCGTGCGGCGACGCATTTCCAGCTTCGCCATCTGCTCGGTGAAGCCTTTGCGGCACATCATCTTGTGATACGTCTGCCAGAAATCGCGATAGCGCTCGTCGTGGTCCGTGTTGACGATCGTGTAGTCCTGGCCGTTCACGAGCCGCAGGCCGTACTTCGCGATGCGCTGCTCGATCACGGCCGGTCGGCCGATCAGGATCGGCTTCGCGAGCTTTTCGTCGACGACGATCTGCACCGCGCGCAGCACGCGCTCTTCCTCGCCCTCCGCGAACACGATGCGCTTCTTCTCCGGCTCGACGCCGCGCGCCAGCTGGAAGATCGGCTTCATCGTGGTGCCGCTGTGATAGACGAACTGCTGCAGATGCTGCTTGTACGCCTCCATGTCCTCGATCGGACGCGTCGCGACGCCCGAATCCATCGCCGCCTGCGCAACGGCGGGCGCGATCTGGACGATCAGGCGAGGATCGAACGGCTTCGGGATCAAATATTCCGGACCGAACGACAGATCCTGAATCCCGTAAGCGGTCGCGACAATGTCAGACTGTTCCTGGCGGGCAAGCTCAGCAATCGCGTTGACTGCGGCAATTTCCATTTCCTTCGTAATCACCGTCGCGCCGACGTCGAGCGCGCCGCGGAAGATGAACGGGAAGCACAGAACGTTGTTGACCTGATTCGGATAGTCGGTGCGGCCTGTGGCGAGCACGGCGTCCGGGCGCACTTCGAGCGCCAGTTCCGGCAGGATTTCGGGCGTCGGATTGGCGAGCGCGAGGATCAGCGGCTTGTCGGCCATCTGCTTGACCATCTCCTGCTTCAGCACGCCGCCTGCCGACAAACCGAGGAACACGTCCGCGCCGCTCATCACTTCCGACAGCGTGCGCGCGTCCGTTTCGCGCGCGAAGCGCTCCTTGTCCGGGTCCATCAGTTCCGTGCGGCCCTTGTAGACCACGCCCGCCAGGTCGGTCACGAAGATGTTTTCGAGCGGCAGGCCGAGATCGACGAGCAGGTTCAGACAGGCCAGCGACGCCGCGCCCGCGCCCGACGCAACCAGCTTGACTTCCTTGATGCTCTTGCCGACCACCTTTAGGCCGTTGGTCACCGCCGCCGCGACGACGATGGCCGTGCCGTGCTGGTCGTCGTGGAAGACGGGAATCTTCATGCGCTTGCGGCATTCGCGCTCGACGATGAAGCAGTCGGGTGCCTTGATATCTTCGAGGTTGATGCCGCCGAAAGTCGGCTCCAGCGCGGCGATCACCTCGACCAGCTTGTGCGGGTCGGTCTCGTTCAGCTCGATGTCGAACACGTCGATGCCGGCGAACTTCTTGAACAGCACGGCCTTGCCTTCCATGACGGGCTTGGACGCGAGCGGCCCGATGTTGCCGAGGCCGAGCACGGCCGTCCCGTTCGACACGACGCCGACCAGGTTGCTGCGCGCCGTGAAGCGGGCGGCGTTCAACGGGTTCTCGACGATCGCCTCGCACGCGAACGCGACGCCCGGCGAGTACGCCAGCGCGAGGTCGCGCTGGTTGATCATCTGCTTGGTGGGCGCGATCGCGATCTTCCCGGGGGTCGGGAATTCGTGATAATCGAGAGCGGCTTCGCGGAGTTTGGTATTGACGGGAGTCGACATAAGCGGACTTGGAAGTGCGGATTAGAATAGATGTTCGATCGCATTGTAGCGCCAATCCCAAAAGTCGAACCCTGCAATCCGGGTGCAGCTGCCGCGACTGAAAGCGCGTGAAAGGCAGGCACACAGCATGGTCCCGACCGATGCCGCGACTACAATGCACGCGTTTGACGTCGTGTTCGCGCCTGTTCCCGCTTGTTCCACGGCTTGTTACACGATCTGTTACACGGTTTGTCATGCCGTTCGTTACGCGCTTCGTTACGCATATCGACCGATCTCGCCCGACCGCTTTTCGCACTTCACGCCTGGTTATGCTCTCAGAGTTTTCGCTGATCGACCGCTTCTTCGCGCGCCGCGCGTCCGCTTTGCCTCATCCGCAAGGGGCCGCCCTCGGAATCGGCGACGACTGCGCGCTGCTCGCGCCGCCCGCCGGCGAGATGCTCGCCATTTCGACGGACATGCTGGTCGAAGGCCGCCATTTCTTCCCCGATGTCGATCCGAAGGCGCTCGGACACAAGGCGCTCGCCGTGAACCTGTCGGACCTCGCGGCGATGGGCGCGAAGCCGCAGGCGTTCACACTGGCGTTCTCACTGCCGAAGGCCGACGCCGACTGGCTCTCGGCATTCAGCGACGGCCTGTTCGAGCTGGCCGGGCGTCAGGGCTGCGAACTGGTCGGCGGCGACACGACGAGCGGGCCGCTGAATCTGTGCATCACTGTGTTCGGCTCGGTGCCGCCGCAAGCGGCGCTGCGCCGCGACGCCGCGCAGCCCGGCGACGACATCTGGGTCTCGGGCACGCTGGGCGACGCGCGCGCGAGCCTCGGCGTGCAGCGCGGCGAATGGACCGCCGATGCCACCGACGCTGCGACATTCCGCCGCGCCATGGAATGGCCCGAGCCGCGCATCGCGCTGGGCCTCGCGCTGCGCGGCATCGCGCGGGCCGCGCTCGACGTCTCGGACGGTCTTGCGGGCGACCTGATGCACATTCTGGAGCGCTCGCAGGTGAATGCGTCCGTCGATGCCGACGCGCTGCCGCGTTCCGACGCGCTGCGCCGCCTTCCCGCCGACGTTCAGCGGCGCTGCACGATCGCGGGCGGCGACGACTACGAACTGTGCTTCACCGCGCCGTCCACCTTACGCGAAGCCGTCGTTGCGGCAGGTCAACAGGCGCGCGTGCCCGTGACGCGCATCGGTACAATAACTGCGCCCGATCCGGCAGGCGCGGTTTCCACCGCAGCGCCCATGATCGTGTGGCACGATGCGTCGGGCGCTCCCCTTACTTTGACGTTGCAAGGCTTCGATCATTTCCATGCAGAATGAATCCTCGTTTGGCCCCGCCGGCAGTTTCTCCGACGCGCCAACGGGCGGACAACCCGGTTCGTCGGACGCGTCAGGCGCCGCGCGCGACGGTATCTCCAGCGCAACCTCGAACGGCGAGCCGCAAGGCAAGCCGCGCGCGCCGAAGCCGCGACGCGCGAGTGCGCGCTTCATGCTGTCGCATCCGCTGCATATTCTGTCGCTGGGTTTCGGCAGCGGCCTGTCGCCCGTCGCGCCCGGCACGATCGGCACGCTGTTCGCGTGGGCGTCGTTCGCTGCGTTCAGCGCGCGGCTCACGGTCATCGAATGGGGCATTCTGATCGTGGCCGGGTTCGTCGCCGGCATCGGCATCTGCAGCTTCACGGCGAACAGGCTCGGCATTGAAGATCCGTCGTGCGTCGTGTGGGACGAAATCGTCGCGTTCTGGCTAGTGCTGCTGATCGTGACGCCCGCCGATTTCACCGGCCAGCTGTGGGCCTTCGTCGTGTTCCGCTTCTTCGACATGGTCAAGCCGCCCCCCATCCGTTATTTCGACCGCAGACTGAAAGGTGGTTTTGGCATCATGTTCGACGATCTCGTCGCGGCGTTTTTCACGTTGCTCGTGATTGCGCTCTGGCGGATGTCGGTCTGACGTTTTCCTCCTCTCGTCACGTCTCCTACCCGAGGCCAGCATGCCTACCGATTCCGTCGTTCACCAACTCGCCATTCGCGTCGGCAATCGTCTGCGGGACGAGCGGCTGATGCTTGCCACGGCCGAATCCTGTACGGGCGGCATGGTCGCGACGGCCATCACCGATATTTCCGGCAGCAGCGGCTGGTTCGAGCGCGGCTTCGTTACGTATTCGAACCAGGCAAAGAGCGAGATGATCGGCGTGCCCGCCGATCTGATCGACAAGCACGGCGCGGTGTCCGAGCCCGTGGCGCGGGCGATGGTCGAAGGCGCGCTGCGCAATTCGCGCGCGCAGGTGGCCGTGTCGATTACGGGCGTCGCCGGGCCCGGCGGCGGCACGGAGACGAAACCCGTCGGCATGGTCTGCTTTGGATGGAGCAACCGGCTTCACACCCTCGTCGAGACGCTGGTGTTCAAGGGCGATCGCGAGCGCGTGCGGGTGCAGGCCGCGACTCATGCATTGCGCGGCCTTCTGACCCTGCTCGACGAACGCGAACGCTAAAACGCAGATGGCCACGCGTCACGACCGCGACGAACTGATTCGCCGCTTCGATCTGCAACCGCATCCCGAAGGCGGCTTCTTTCGCGAGACGTATCGTGCGGCGCATGTCGTGCGCCGCGACGGCTCCGCCGATCGGCGCTCGGCGTCCACGGCGATCTACTACCTGCTCTGCGACGGCGCGCATTCCGCGTGGCATCGGATTCGCTCCGACGAGGTCTGGCACTTCTACGCCGGCGATCCGGTGAACGTCTACGTGCTCGACGACGATGGCGCGCTCGCCGTGCATCGGCTCGGCAATGCGCTCGAGCATCCCGATTGTGTCTTTCAGGCTGTCGTGCCCGCCGGCCGATGGTTCGCCGCCCAGTGCGACGAGGCAAACGGTGCGGCGAATATGGCGCTCGTCGGCTGCACGGTCGCGCCGGGGTTCGAATTCAGCGAGTTCGAGATTGCCGACGTCGAATCACTGCTGCGCGAGTATCCGCAGCATCGGGATCGGATCATCAGACTCGGGCCGGCCGCTGAGCACAACCGGCTCGGCACGCCCGACTCAGCGCACGTCAGCGAAACGCGTTGATGCGATCGCGCGTATCTTTCGCCGCTTGCGCCGCGGCTTCCACCCAGTCGTCGCCCTTGCTTGCGTAGAGGATCGCGCGCGACGAGTTGATCAGCATGCCCGTTCCCGCCGCCGTGCGTCCCGCCTTCACGGTCGCCTCGACGTCGCCGCCTTGCGCGCCGATGCCCGGAATCAGCAGCGGCATATCGCCGACGATGCCGCGCACCACTTCGATTTCCTTCGGGAACGTCGCGCCGACCACGAGCCCGAGTTGCCCTTTCGCGTTCCACTTTTGCGCCGCGAGTTGCGCGACGGTCTGATACAGCGGACGGCCGCCCGCTTCGAGAAACTGCAGGTCCGAGCCGCCCGGGTTCGACGTGCGGCACAGCACGATCACGCCCTTGCCATCGTGTTCGAGATACGGCTCGATCGAATCGAAGCCCATGTACGGATTCACCGTGACGGCGTCCGCGCGATAGCGGTCGAATGCTTCGCGCGCGTACTGCTCGGCCGTGCTGCCGATGTCGCCGCGCTTCGCATCGAGAATCACGGGCAGAGCGGGATGCTTCAGATGAATGTGCGCGATCAGCTGTTCGAGCTGCTCTTCCGCGCGATGCGCGGCGAAGTACGCGATTTGCGGCTTGAAGGACGACGCATACGGCGCGGTCGCATCGACGATCTTCTTGCAGAAGTCGAAGATCGCGTCCGAACGGTTGGCGTAGGCGCCGGGAAACTTCGACGGCTCAGGATCGAGGCCGACGCACAGCAGCGATTGGGTCGTGTGCCATGCGTGGTCGAGCGTCTGGATGAATGTGGACATGGAAAATCTCGCGGCGCTTCGGTGACGGATGAGGCGCGTATTTTACTCGCGCCGGACGATGTGAGCCCGCCCGGGCGCGGGCCGCGTCGCGCTATCTGGTCGCGCAGGTAGCCGCGCACTCAGTCGCACAATTGGCACGCCATGAGCGGCGAAGTTAGCCCCGCTTCGCCCCGCGCCCGCCCGCGACCGCGCGCAGACCCGTGCGCTCGACGGCGAAGCTGAACGAGCGCACGAGCCGCTCGCCGCGCGCGAGCATCGTCATGCCGTTGGCGGCCGCGCCGCCCGGCAGGTTCATCGCGTTGATCGGGTGATCGACGGGTTCGAAGCAGAAGAAGTCCTTCGACGCCGGCGTGTAAAGAATGTAGTACTCGGTATTCGCCGACATCGTCAGCGACAGCCGCCGCTTCGGCCACACGACCGTCGCGTGTCCGCTCCAGCCCGTGAACGCATGATTGACGACGCTACGCGGCAACGGATACGCGACGCCGAATTGCCACGCGGGCGGCACGGGCACATGGCGCACGGGCAGCCAGTCGTCGCCGGAGAGCCACAGGCCCGCCGCCGCCGCCGACAGTTGCGTGTCGGCGTCGCGCACCAGAAACGGATGCACGCCCAGCCCGAACGGCATCGCGTCGCGGCCGGTGTTTTCGACTTCGAGCGTGATGACGAGCGTCGCGCCGTCGAGCGTGTAGGTTTGCGTCGCGCGATACGCATACGGCTTGCCGTCGCGCAGGTCGAGCGTCAGCGTGACGCTTTCCTGGTCCGCCGCGGCCACGTCCCACTTCGCGAGCCAGCCGTCGCCGTGAATCGGCAGCGGTTCGCCCGCGCGGTTGCACGGCACGTCGATCGCGCGCTCGCCGAGCCGGAATTGACCCCCGCCGATCCGGTTCGAATACGGCAGCAGCGAGTAGCAGGCGAGTTCGTTCGCATCCGTATTGGCCGCGACATGACGGCAGCGTCTGAACACTGGCACCAGCGTGCCTTCGTTGCGAAAGTCGAAGCGCGTGATGCCGCCGCCGAGCGACGGCACGACATCGAGTCTCAAGAGTGAATTCGCGAGCGTCACGCATGCGACGTCGCCCGACGCGGCGTTGGTCGAGCCCACGGCCACGGCCGACGTGCTCGGTCCGGCCAGCACCGGCTGCACGGCGGCCGCGAGGCGTGCGCGGCGCGCGCGGGATTGTGGAGAAGACGGGACAGCGGAATCCGCGACAGTCATATCAAACTCCCACGAGAGGCATCGGACAGCGCCGTCTGCCCTTTGAAGAACGGACGGCGGCTTATGCGGGCGGCGCGACGCTGCGGCCGCCTCTTGGGTCTTTGTTGCATGCTGCGACTGCCCTGCTTCGGTTGCTTCGGTTGCTTCGGTTGCTTCGGTTTCCGGCCTGGGCGACAGTTGCCGACATCGGCCGGTTACGGCTTCGACGCCCGCAACGCCGGCGAGCCCTTGAACACCGGCTCCCGCAAGCCGCGTCGACGTTGCGTCGCGATGTACACGCCACCGGCACGCGTGTCGCCCGCCAGCGCCTTAGCATCGAGACCGACGCGCGCGCTCGTCACATACAGCGTGGCAAGTTGCGCGCCGCCCAGCGCGACGCAGCTGGGCTGCGCCGTCGGCACATCGATGCGCTCGGTTTCCACCCCGAGCGCATCGTAGCGCACGACGCGCCGTCCGCCCCACTGCGCGTTCCACAGGCCGCCTTCGCTATCGACGGCCGAGCCGTCCGGCTCGCCCGTCTTGTCCGTCAGCTTCACGAACAGGCGCTCGTTGGTCACGCTGCCGTCCGCGTGGTAATCGCACGCGCGGATTTCGAGCGTCGGCGAATCGCAGAAGTACATCGTCGCGCCGTCGGGACTGAACGCGATACTGTTCGAAATTGCGGGCGCTGGCAATGGCAATCTTTCCAGCGACAGATCGTGATTCAACCGGTAGAAGCCGCCGATGGGCTGCACCGGCGATGCCTCGTCCTTCGTGCCGAACACGAAGCGCCCCTGACGGTCGCAACGGCCGTCGTTGACGCGCGTGTTCATGCCCGGCTCGACATCGACGATCTGCTCGATCTCACCCGTCGCAAGGTCGAAGAAAGCGAGCCGCGACGCGAGACCCAACAGCATGTAATGCGGATCGGCGCACAACGCGAACGTGGACAGCCGCTCGGGCATGCGCCAGAACGTGCTGCGGCCATCGCGCGGATCGTAGCGCCACAGGCGCGCACCTTCGATATCGGTCCAGTAGAAGAGGCCCGCGCGCGCGTCCCACGTCGCGCCTTCCCCCAACGTGCACTTCGAATCGACGAGCAGTGCCGCCTGACCGTTCGTGACTGCGTCGCTCATGCCCAGCCTCCGTCCACGATGATGTCCTGCGCGGTGATCATGCGGCTGTCGTCGGCGGCGAGGAAGAGCGCCATACGCGCGAGGTCTTCGGGCAGCAACTCGCCCTCGATGCACTGGCCCTGCTTGATCGCGAGCCGGCCAGCGTCGTCGAGCCACAGGCGCTTTTGCTTCTCCGTCATCACCCAGCCGGGCACCAGCGCGTTGACGCGAATGTTGAAGGGACCGAGATCGCGCGCGAGCCCCTTCGTGAGCCCCTGCACCGCCGACTTCGACAGCGTGTAGACGGGAAAGCCGCCGTTCTTCAGCATCCAGCTGATCGAACCGAGGTTGATGATCGAGCCGCCTTTGGCCGCCTTCATGTCTTCCGCGACGGCCTGCGCCGCGAAAAACTGGTGACGGATGTTGACGGCGATGCCCGCGTCGAACGATTCGGGCGTCACGTCTTCGATCTTGTGACGCTTGTCGTTCGCCGCATTGTTCACCAGCACGGCAATCGGGCCGAGCGCCGCGCGCACGTCGGCGATCGCTTTTCTCAGTGCGTCGATGTCCGTCAGATCGACGCGCAGGAAAAGCGGCTTGTGGCGCGAATCGCCGAGTTGATCGGCGAGCGCGTCGCCCGCCGTTTCGTCGATGTCGAAGAACGCGACGCGCGCGTCCTGCGCCACGAAATGCTCGACGAACGACGCGCCGATGCCCGTCGCACCGCCCGTGATGAGCACCGTGCGGTCCACGAGGCTCGGATAGCGCGCGTAATGGGTGTGCGGGTTGTGCGCGTCGCGCGCGCTCGCGTTGGCGGGAGACGACATCGTTCGGTTTCCTTCTTCTGACATGGAGTGCAGGTTGCTCGCGTCAGTCACGCGAACCGCGGTTCTTCAACTGGTCCAGCAACACAGCCGCGAGCAGGATCGCGCCGCGCACGAGGTACTGGTAGAACGCGTCGATGTTCAGCAGGTTCATCACGTTTTCGACGGTGCCCATGATCAGCACGCCGATCACCACGCCCGAAATCGTCGCGCGGCCGCCGAGCAGCGACACGCCGCCCAGCACGCACGCCGAAATCACGTTCAGCTCGAAGCCTTCGGCCGCATTCGGCTGGCCCGACGTGATACGCGACGCGAGAATCACGCCCGCCAACGCCGTTACGGCACCTTGAATCAGGAAGATGTAGACGCGCGTGCGCTCAACATTGATACCCGCCAGACGCGACGCTTCCGGATTGCCGCCGATGGCTAGCGTGTTGCGGCCGTACACCGTCGAATTCAGCATCACGCCGAACACGATGAAGCACACCAGCGTCACCCAGATAGGCAGCGACACGCCGAACATCGAAAGGCCGCCGAGCGCGATGAACGTATCCGACGACACGCCCACCGCCTGACCGTGCGACACGATGAAGCCGAGGCCGCGCACGATTTCCATCGTCGCGAGCGTCGTGATCAGCGCGTTGATGCGCAGGTACGCAATCACGGCGCCGTTGACGAAGCCGATCACCGAACCGGCCACCACGGCCGCAATGATCGCGATAAACGTGTTGCCCGTCGCGTTGAGCACCATCGCGCACAGCACGCCCGCGAACGCGACCGTCGAGCCGACGGAGAGATCGAAGTCGCGCGACGCGAGACAGAACATCATCGTGCACGCGACCATGCCGATCTGCGAAATCGACAGCGCGAGGCCCAGCATGTTTTCGATCGAGAAAAAGTGATCGACGGTCAGCGACATCGTGATGAACATCACGGCAAAGATCACGATCAGGCTGTACTCCGTGATCTGCTGCCACCACTTCTGCTTGTCGCTGGCTTGCGGAATCAGCGCGTCGGCGGCGCTCTTGGCGGCCTGTTGCGCGAGGTTTTCTCTGGCTTGCATTTGGTTCACTCCTCCCGTTCCCCACGGGTTACAGGACAGTTGCAGGTCCCGTCAGTTACAGATGTCGTACGGCTATCGTGTCACGCGGCGCGGGCGTTCAGGCCGCCTGAGCCGTCGTCGAACTCTTCGGCAGCGCGAGGCTCAACACCGATTGCTCGGTGGCGGCGCTGCGCGGCAGCTCGCCGGAAATGCGCCCCTGGCGCATCACGACGATGCGGTCGGACACGCCCAGCACTTCCGGCAGTTCCGACGAAATCATCACAATCGCGCAGCCGCGCTCGGCGAGTTCATAAATCACGTTGTAGATCTCGTGCTTCGCGCCGACGTCGATGCCGCGCGTCGGCTCGTCGAGAATCACCACGCGCAGATCCGGTTCGGCGAGCCAGCGCGACAGAATCGCCTTCTGCTGGTTGCCGCCCGACAAAAAGCGGATCTTCTGGCGGCGGCTCGGCGTCTTGATCTTCAGCAGCTTGATGAAGCGGTCGGCCGTCTCCGCTTCCTTCTTGCGATCGAGAAACAGCCCCGCCTTCAGATAGTGACGGCGGCAGCTGATGTTGATGTTCTCAGCCACCGACGCAATCGCGACGATGCCTTCTTCCTTGCGGTCTTCCGGGCACAGCACGATGCCCTGGCGGATCGCTTCGCCTGCGCTCTTCACCTTGATCGGCTTGCCGTCGAGCACGAGTTCGCCGCCCTTCTTCGGGTCGTCGCCGTAAATCAGGTGCATCAGTTCGCTGCGGCCCGCGCCCACCAGACCGAAGAAGCCGACGATCTCGCCGCGCCGCACGTCGAAGCTCGCGGGCTCGGCAAGCGGATGGCCCTCGATGTTTTTCGCCGAGAAGCGCACCTCGCCGAGATCGCGCGGCCGGTAACCATAAATGTCGGAGATTTCGCGGCCCACCATTTCGCTGACGATGGTGTCGCGGCTCACGCCTTCCAGAGAAGGATGCGACGCCACCTTGCGGCCGTCGCGGAAAATCGTGCACGCGTCGCACAACTGATAGATCTCGTCCATCCGGTGCGAGATGTAGATCAGCGCGCGGTTGTCGGCGCGCAGGTCGCGCACCAGCTTGAACAGCACTTCTGTTTCGCGATGCGACAGCGAGCTGGTCGGTTCGTCGAGCGCGATCACGCGCGCGTTGCGCATCAGCGCCTTGCAGATTTCGACCATCTGCCGTTGCGCGATGGAGAGCTTGCGCAGCTTCGCGTTCGGATCGAGATCGACGCCCATTGCCGCGAGCTGCTCGCGCACGAAACGCTTCGCGTCACTCTTCTTCACGAAGCCGACCGTGTTCGGCAAGCGGCCGAGCAGCAGGTTCTCGGACACCGTGAGATCCGGCACGTATTGCAGTTCCTGGTGTATCACCGCGATACCCGCCGCAATCGACGCGCCCGCGTTCGTGAAGCGCACTTCGTTTTCGTCGATCAACACGCGGCCGGAGTCCGGCTGATATTCACCGCCCAGAATTTTCAGCAGGGTCGATTTCCCTGCGCCGTTTTCGCCCATCAGGCCATGCACCTGGCCGGCGTGCACGTCGAAAGAAATTCCGTCGAGCGCACGCACGCCTGGAAACACCTTGCCGATATTGTCAAAACGCAGCGTCGCTGACACTTTGCCTCCTGTTGCTTCGATTGAACCTTCGTGCATGCGCGGCCTTCTGACTTCGCCCGCACGACGGCTTGCCCTTCTGCTTCTGTTGCGTCAGATACCGTTCGCGCGCGCCGCTCATGCCGACCCGGCGCACGCCGCTCATGCCGACCCGGCGCGCGCCGCGCATGGGTGCCGCGACGGCACTCACGCGCACTCGCTTCGCTTACTTCGATGCGAGACCCATCTTTTCACGCACTTCGCCGACGTTGTCGCGCGTGGCCAGCATGCCCGTCGTCAGCGTGAGCTTCGGCGGTTCCTTGCCTTGCGTGATCCACGCGTACATCAGTTCCGACGTTTCCTCGCCGTGGCGCTTCGGGCTGATGATGACCGTGCCGAAGAAGCCCGTCGGCGCCGGCTTCTTGAACTCGTTGAGTGCCGAGTCCGAGCCGCCGATACCGATGCCGATCATGTTGTCGGCCTTGAAGCCGCGGCCTTCCGCTGCGCGCACGGCGCCGAGCACGGCTTCGTCGTTCAGGCCGTAAGCGACCCAGTGCTTGAAGTTCGGGTTCTTCGTCAGCGCGATGTTGGCGGCGTTGAACGCGTTTTCCGTGTCGGTCTTCGCTTGCGGCGCGGCGATGATGTTGGCCTTCGGGAAACCGGCTGCGAGCAGCGCGTCGGTGGCGCCCGACGTGCGGTCATGCGCCGTCGGCAGCTGTTCGTAGGTCACGTCGATGGCGCCGACGTCCTTCATGTCCCAGCCGCGCTTCTTGATTTCAGCCGCGATGCCTTCGCCAACCTGCTTGCCGATGTTGTAAGCCGAGATGCCCATGTGCGGCACCGACTCGATCGGCTTGCCTGCGCCGTCGACGAGACGGTCGTCGACCGTCATCATCTTCAGGTTGTCAGCCTTCGCCTTCGCGACGATGCCCGGTCCGAGCTTGACGTCCGGCGTGCAGATCACGAAGCCCTGCGCCTTTTGCGCAGCGAGGTTGTCGATCGCGCTCATCACCTTCTCGCCCGACGGCGCGCCGATCTTCACCAGCGTGAAGCCCTTTTCCTTCGCTGCCTGCTCGGCGAACTTCCACTCGTCCTGGAACCACGGTTCTTCCGGCTGCTTCACGAGGAAGCCGATCTTGACCTGGTCGGCGGCTTGCGCGACGGGGCCGTTGAAGAGCACCGCCGTCGCCGCTGCTGCCAGCGTGAGGAAAATTCTGCGTTTCATGATGCGTGTCTCCTGACTAATGAGTAACGAGAAGGTATTGGCCGCGTCTTCTTGTACCGCCATCGACACACGCGGCCAGCGCGTCAGGCGGTTCACACCGTCGCCCCTTCGTCGAGGCGGCTTTGCTGCTTTTCTGTTTCCTTCGCTACTGCTTTGTTCTTTGTGACTTCAGTCTTGCGTCAGTCGCGCTTCAGTCGTGATACAGCGCCGAGCGCCCGCCATCGACGGTAATGCAGCTCGCGTTGATGAACGGCGCTTCGTCCGACGCGAGAAAGACAGCCGTCATCGCCACTTCTTCCGGCTTGCCGATGCGCTTCATCGGCTGGAGGTCGAGCGTGGCCTGTTGCGCGGCGGCGGGATCGGCCTGGCCGTTCCACCAGTCGCGCGTCAACTGCGTTTCGATGTAACCCGGCGCAATCGCATTCACGCGCACGTTGCGCGGCGCGTACTCGATGCCGAGCGCGCGCGTGAGCCCGATCACGCCATGCTTCGCGACGGGATATGGGAAGCAGCCCGGAATGATCTTGAACGAGTGTGTCGACGCGATGTTCACGATGCTGCCCGCGCCGCGCGCCACCATCCCCGGCAGCACCGCGCGGCAGCCGTTCCACACGCCGTCGAGATCGACGGCGAAACAGCGGCGCCAGTCGTCGTCGGTCATGGTCAGCGGGTCGCAGAACACGTTGATGCCGGCGTTGTTCACGAGCACGTCGACTGGGCCGAACGCCTTTTCCGCTTCGCGCACCGCGCGCTGCACGGACGCCGCTTGCGTGACGTCCGTCTGCACCGCGAGCGTCTTGCCGCTCGTTTGCGACCGCGAGCGAGGCGATCTCGGCGGCCGTGCGCTGCGCCGTTTCGATGTCGAGTTCGGCGAGCACGACAGCGGCGCCCTCGCGTGCGAACGCCGTCGCGATCGCCGCGCCGATTCCGCGTCCCGCGCCCGTCACCAGCGCGACTTTGCCTTGCAGGCGGTTCATTTCTTCACGCCGGCGCGCGCGATGCGCAGCCCGTTGATGAAAGCCTTCGCGTGCGCGGCCGTCGACGTCGCCGGCTGGCCGGGCTTGTAGAGCGCCGAGCCGAGGCCAAAGCCGTTGGCGCCCGCGCTCAGGAACGGCCCCATGTTGTCCGGCGCGATTCCGCCCACGGGCAACAGCGGCACGTCCTTGTGCAGCACCGCGCGCCACGCCTTCACGACCTGGCAGCCAAGCTGCTCGGCGGGGAACATCTTCAGCACGTCGGCGCCGTTCTTCAGCGCGACGAATGCTTCCGTCATCGTCGCGACGCCAGGCGCGCACGCCATCGCGAGCGACTTCGCCGTCGTCACCACTTCGGGGTCGCTGTGCGGCATCACGATCAGCTCGCCGCCCGCCGCTTTCACGTCGTGCACGAGTTCGCCGCGCAGCACCGTACCCGCGCCGATGATGGCGTCGGCAGGCAGCGCGTGGCGGATGGCCGCGATGCTGTCGAACGGGTCCGGCGAATTCAACGGCACTTCGATGATGCGAAAGCCCGCTTCATACAAGGCGCGGCCGTGATCGGCGGCGTCAGCGGGCGTGATGCCGCGCAGGATCGCGACGAGCGGGCACGCTTCGAAAGCGGCCATCAGGCCGGCGTGCGGCTGGTACGGTGCGGGCAGATTCAGGTCGAGTTGCATGGCGATTCCTTTCGTGTGTTGCCGGATGCGTCAGCTCGCTTTTTGCGCCGCCTGGGCCGCGCCCGGCGTTTCGCCGACGAGACCCGCTTGCGTCGCGATGCGCCACAAGCCGCGCTCCGTCGCCTCTTTGACGAGTTCCGCCTGCTGACAGCCGAACTGCGCCAGCGCGAGCCGATATCGTTCGCACAACGCCTCGTTGCCGATCAGCTTCAATGCGGTGCCGGCGAGCGTCGTTTGCTGCTGTGCGAGCGACGCCTCGAGGCCGCTCAGTTCGTGACCGATCAGCAGCCCCGACAGATAGTCCGGCTGCTGCTCGCGCGTCAGTTGCCCCGTGAGGCCGAGGGTGCGCGTGCTGAAAATGGTCGCCAGCATCCCCGCCTTGCCCTCGTCGCGCGCGACGCGCACGCCGCGCAGGAAGGCACCCGTGTCGGGGCGGTCGGGCGTGGTCATCGTGCGGCCGAGAATGGTGTGCTCCGACAACGCGGCGAACACTTCGCCCGTCATGAAGGTGTCGAAGCGCTCGATCCGCGCATCGCGCACCATCACCCATTTGGCATGCGTGCCGGGCAGGCCGATCAGCGCGCCGCTGCCGGCCGCCGATGCTTGCGCGCATGCGAGCGCGCCGAAAATCTGCGTTTCCTCGCCGCGCATGACGTTGGGCAGTTCGCCGTTCTGCAGCACGCCGGGCACGATGTGCAACGTGACGCCGCGCGCCGTCTGCACGCGCACGATGCCGTCGACGAGCGCTTCGGCGCTGGCAGGCGCGTTCACATACGGCGCCTCCTTCCAGCCCTGCGCGCTGCCCACCATGCCGGCGGCGATCACGGGCAGTCCGGGCGCGCGGTCGAGCCACCCGCCGACGGCACTGTCGAACGCGGCATCGAAGCCGCCTTCCGCTGCCGGGCGCGGCAGATTCATGATGCCCGCCGTCGACGCGCGCGTGTCGAGCACCGCGCCATTCGCGTCGAACAGATACGCGCGCAGCGACGTCGTGCCCCAATCGAGCGCGATCAATGCAGCGCTGCCCGCGTGCTGGGTCTGTGCCGGGGACAGGGTCGAGCCCGTCTGAGTCATCGTTTGATCCTGCGGGTAGTCGGTTGCGGAACGCGCCAGCCTAGCTCTTCCGAAATGGCACGCGCTTCGCGCTGCACGACGGGGATCAGTTCGTCCATCCGCTCGAGCGACATGTACGGAATCGTGCTCGCCACCGACAGCGCCGCGACGATCGAACCCGACGCGTCGCGCACGGGCGCCGCGACGCAGCGGATCGACGCTTCGTTCTCTTCCAGGTCGAACGTGAAGCCGCCCGCCGAGTAGTGCGTCATGCGCTGCATGAAGGTCTGCTGGTCGGGGCGGTTGTCGGGCTTGAAGCTCATGCCTGCTAGCGCGCGGCGCGACGCGTCGAACAGCGACTGCCACTGGTCGGGCACGAGGTCGAGCATCATCGCCTTGCCGATACCAGTGGAGGCGAGCGGCATCCGGTGGCCGACGCGCGAGCGCATTTCGAGGCCGCGCGTGCCGGGAATCTTGTCGATGTACAGCACGTCGTCGCCGTCGCGCACGCCGAGGTGGATCGTGTCGTGCGTGAGTTCGGCGAGCGATTCCAGATGCGGACGCGCAACCTGCGTGAGCGGCATCTGTTCGAGCGCAATCGTGCCGAGTTCGATCAGCTTCGGGCCGAGCAGATAGCCGCCCGGCCCCAAGTAAGGCATCTGTCGCGTCATGGCCGGCATCCCCGTCGACAGCACCGCGTTCGCGGTGTTCGACATGCAGGAACTCACCGCCGATACCTTCGAC
>NZ_JACFYJ010000319.1:0-408 GCF_037126505.1 Paraburkholderia bengalensis | reverse complement strand
TTGAAGCTGATCCGCAACCGTAAGCAGGTTACGGTGATGGTGAATCTCGGCACATCGACGCAAGGCGACGATGCAAATGCGGACGCTGGAAGGGTTGAGGGCACAGCCGCAAGTGACGGAGGCGCACTCGACCGCCTTGGTCTCACGATGCATGCGCTGACCGATGATGAGCGGCGCACCACGGGCCTGGCTGATGGACTGATGGTGGATGACGTCTCGGGAACAGCGGGAGCTGTCGGCATCAAACCGGGCGATGTCCTGCTGTCGCTCAACGGCACGCTGGTCGCATCCCTGGATCAACTTGCTGCGCTTTCGGCCGGTGCCGGCAAGAAGGCCGCACTCCTTATCCAGCGCAATCACGCGCGCAGCTTCGTTACAGTCGACCTCAAATAAATGCGCCAGGAACTG
>NZ_JACFYJ010000318.1:0-408 GCF_037126505.1 Paraburkholderia bengalensis | reverse complement strand
TTGAAGCTGATCCGCAACCGTAAGCAGGTTACGGTGATGGTGAATCTCGGCACATCGACGCAAGGCGACGATGCAAATGCGGACGCTGGAAGGGTTGAGAGCACAGCCGCAAGTGACGGAGGCGCACTCGACCGCCTTGGTCTCACGATGCATGCGCTGACCGATGACGAGCGGCGCACCACGGGCCTGGCTGATGGACTGATGGTGGATGACGTCTCGGGAACAGCGGGCGCTGTCGGCATCAAACCGGGCGATGTCCTGCTGTCGCTCAACGGCACGCTGGTCGCATCCCTGGATCAACTTGCTGCACTTTCGGCCGGTGCCGGCAAGAAGGCCGCACTCCTTATCCAGCGCAATCACGCGCGCAGCTTCGTTACAGTCGACCTCAAATAAATGCGCCAGGAACTG
>NZ_JACFYJ010000317.1:0-428 GCF_037126505.1 Paraburkholderia bengalensis | reverse complement strand
ACTACGACCGAACGCAGCATTGCCTGAGGATTACCATGCAGCACGTCCGAGGGATTGTTTTGCTCGATGCGTTGCGCAACGGCAACCTGGTATTGGTCGAGCCGGGCAGCGGGCTCCTGCGCATCTTTCGCCATGGGACCTGGATGTAAGGCGCGTGTGCCTGGCGAGCCCTTCCCGGCCACGTTGAGTGCCTGTGGCACCTGACTCAAATGATCCATCCCGTCACTGGTACTCAGTAGCCGGCGTTCGGCATTCCCCGCATCGAGGACGGTAACGGCAGCGCTCACGGGTTGACGGGCACGGACCAGTTGTACTGACGTAGTCGCGCCGGCTCGCAGTTTTGTCAGAGCTTCTGAAAAGGCGGCTGAGTTGCCAGTCACCCTGCCATCGACCTGGACTATGACGTCCCCCGGCATGATGCCAGCCAC
>NZ_JACFYJ010000316.1:0-431 GCF_037126505.1 Paraburkholderia bengalensis | reverse complement strand
GTGATCAACCTGATCATTTTCGTGCTGGCGATCTACGTCGGCTACCACGTCGTCTGGAACGTGACGCCGGCGCTGCATACGCCGCTGATGGCCGTGACCAACGCGATTTCGGCGATTGTCATTGTCGGCGCGATGCTGGCGGCGGGCCTGACGGTCGGCGGCACGGGCAAGTTCTTCGGCACGGTCGCCGTTGCGCTGGCGGCCGTGAACGTGTTCGGCGGCTTCCTCGTCACGAGGCGAATGCTGGAGATGTTCAAGAAGAAGGAGCCGAAGAAGATCGCGGCGCCGGGCGGTTCGAAGGAGGGTGCGTAAATGAGCCTGAACGTCGTTACGCTCCTTTATCTGATCGCCTCGGTCTGCTTCATCCAGGCGCTCAAGGGCCTGTCGAACCCGAAAACGGCACGAACCGGCAACGTGTTCGGCATGGTCGG
>NZ_JACFYJ010000315.1:0-434 GCF_037126505.1 Paraburkholderia bengalensis | reverse complement strand
TCGCCCGACATCGTGATCATGCCCGAGTCCATCACATAGCCGCGATCCGCGGCCTGCAGCGCCAGCCGGGCATTCTGCTCGACCAGCATCACCGTGATGCCTTCCTTCGAAATCTCGCGCACCACTTCGAAGATCTTCTCGACCATGATCGGCGACAGACCCATCGACGGCTCGTCCAGCAGCAGCAGCTTCGGCTTTGAAATAACAGCACGCGCCATCGCCAGCATCTGCTGCTCGCCGCCCGAGAGCGTGCCCGCCAGCTGCGTCGCGCGTTCCTTCAGGCGCGGAAAGAACCCGAACATCCGCTCGACGTCCTTCCTGATGCCGTCCGTATCGCTGCGCAGATACGCACCCATCTGCATGTTCTCGACAATCGACATGCGCGCGAAGATGCCCCGCCCTTCCGGCACCATCGCGAGGCCGCGCTTGAGCAG
>NZ_JACFYJ010000314.1:0-442 GCF_037126505.1 Paraburkholderia bengalensis | reverse complement strand
GCCTTCCCGGCGCAGCATCACGTGCACGCGGCGATAGCCATAGTGCACACGCGTCTGCGTGATCTCCCTGATGCGCATGACGAGCGCGCTTGGGTCGCGTGCCACGGACTGAGCTGTACACCGAACGGGACAGCTTCAATACCGCACAGGTCTGCCGCTGGCTCGCGCCAAAGCGATGCATCAGGTCTGTTGCGAGTTCACGCAGCCGGGAAGGCTTCAGGCTTTTTTTGCCAGCACATCCTGCAACATCGCCTTGTCCAGTGACAGGTCAGCCACCAGTCTTTTGAGCTTCGCGTTTTCTTCCTCGAGCTGCTTCATGCGCCGCATTTCCGAGGGCGACAGCCCGCCGAACTTCGTACGCCAGTTATAAAACGTCGCATCGCTGATGCCCATCTTGCGACACACCTCGGCTACGGGTGTACCCAGCTCGGCCTGCTTCAGC
>NZ_JACFYJ010000313.1:0-467 GCF_037126505.1 Paraburkholderia bengalensis | reverse complement strand
GCGAGTCCTGTACTCATACCCGTCGTCTCACCTCGGTTGGTGACTGGCCGATGAATCGACGGAATACTTTTGCCAGCCGGTCGCTGGTGCGAAATCCCGTTCGCCATGCGATGGTGTCGACCGGCAAATCGGTGTTCAAGAGGAGTGCACGGGCAAGCTCGATGCGGGTATCGCGGATATGATCGGCGGGGCGCTTGCCCAACTCCGTCATGAAGATCCGCAGTAGCGTGCGTTGACTGACCCCAACCGCGTCAGCGACGTCGAGCACCGTGATGTCGCGTTGACAGTTGTTCCTGATCCACCGTGACGCCCGGCGCGCCTTGTTGAATGCGCCAGATACATAGCCTCCGATCAGCGCCGCGAGCGGATAGCCCATTTCGCGGCAGAACGCCTCCGCGAGCGTCCTGGCTAGGTCGGGATGGGTGCGCCGGCTGATGACGGTCAAGGCTGCAAGTAGGGCGCGATCA
>NZ_JACFYJ010000312.1:0-468 GCF_037126505.1 Paraburkholderia bengalensis | reverse complement strand
AGCGACGTGGTTCGGGCCGGCCTGCGTTTGCTGGAGGAACAGGAAGCCAAACTCGATGCCTTGCGTGTCGAACTCGAGAAGGGGGAGCGCTCCGGCCCGTCCAGGCCGTTTGACTTCGACGCATTTCTCGCGCGCAAGAAGAAGTCCGCGACATGAAGCAGTTTGTTCTTTCGCCGGCGGCCGAGCTGGATCTCGATGATATCTGGGATTATTCGGCAGAAAACTGGGGGATACGACAGGCGGAGCGTTATATCCGCATGATCCAGGACACCATCGTTGGATTGACTGATGGCACACAACCGAGTCAGTCCGCCTCACATGTCCGGTCCGGTTACCGCAGTGTGCTGGTTGGCACGCACATCTTGTTTTTCAAAGAGACCGACGACCTGGTCGATGTGATCCGGATTCTTCATCAGCGGATGGATCCCTCTCATCACCTGAGCGAGCAATAGCTTCTTCTTTCCACTC
>NZ_JACFYJ010000311.1:0-469 GCF_037126505.1 Paraburkholderia bengalensis | reverse complement strand
GGGCATCGTAAGTACCGCGCTGCGTACGTTGTCCGACGGCAAGCGGTTTGTGTTCATCCAGACTGCTGTACCGGCGAATCCGGATCACTCCGGCGGTCCGGTTTTTAACGAGGCCGGCCAGGTGATCGGCATTGTGCATGAGCACAGAGGCATCGATCGACCTGCGGGAACGACGTTCGCGATTCCAGCCGACGCGGCAACTACGCTATTAAAGACGTTGCAAAGCCAGCACCAACGCCCGACGCGGCCGACCGGCGACAGTTTCGGCCTGGGCGTACAGGATGTCAGTGTTGGCGTCGCTGCTGCGCTTGGTTTGTCCACCGTCTCAGGCGTACTGGTCAATACGGTGAAGCCGGGGTCTGCCAGCGCGGTGGCTGGCATCATGCCGGGGGACGTCATAGTCCAGGTCGATGGCAGGGTGACTGGCAACTCAGCCGCCTTTTCAGAAGCTCTGACAAAACTGCGAGCC
>NZ_JACFYJ010000310.1:0-469 GCF_037126505.1 Paraburkholderia bengalensis | reverse complement strand
GGGCATCGTAAGTACCGCGCTGCGTACGTTGTCCGACGGCAAGCGGTTTGTGTTCATCCAGACTGCTGTACCGGCGAATCCGGATCACTCCGGCGGTCCTGTTTTTAACCAGGCCGGCCAGGTGATCGGTATTGCGCATGGGCATAGAGGCATCGATCGATCTGCGGGAACGACGTTCGCGATTCCAGTCGACGCGGCAAATACGCTATTAAAGACGTTGCAAAGCAGGCACCAACGCCCGACGGAGCCGACCCGCGACAGTTTGGGCCTGGGCGTACAGGATGTCAGCGTTGGCGTCGCTGCTGCGCTTGGTTTGTCCACCGTCTCAGGCGTACTGGTCAATACCGTGAAGCCGGGATCTGCCAGCGCAGTGGCTGGCATCATGCCGGGGGACGTCATAGTCCAGGTCGATGGCAGGGTGACTGGCAACTCAGCCGCCTTTTCAGAAGCTCTGACAAAACTGCGAGCC
>NZ_JACFYJ010000030.1:0-82815 GCF_037126505.1 Paraburkholderia bengalensis | reverse complement strand
GCCCGCGCAAAGGACAAACACACACCGGCAACGCCCGCGCCGCGAAGGCGCAACGCGGATGCGCACGCAAAGGGCAAACACACACCGGCAACGCCCGCGCCGCGAAGGCGCAACGCGGATGCCCGAGCAAAGGGCAACACGCATCGGCAACGCCCGCGCCACGAAAGCGCAATCGCGGATGCCCTCGCAAAGGGCAGCCAACCCCCTACCTGGCACTTACACCCCTCGTGCGGACTTATTTTTTCCGGTACATAGTGAACGATGGACGCCCGATCGGTTGCGCGCGCACCGAATCCAGAAAAAATGGCGCCACATAACTATTACCTGCGCACGCGCAGCAGCGCATACACAGCGCATAAGGTCACCTGGAGATCCGCAATGAGTTCAACGATAGCCGCCAGCATGGCGCGAAGCCGCTCCGACACATGGCGCACAGTCGTCGCCGCATCGATCGGCAACGCGCTGGAATGGTTCGACCTCGTCGTCTACGGCTTTTTCGCCGTCGTCATTTCGAAGCTGTTCTTTCCGGCAGGCAAGGAGACGGTCTCGCTGCTGCTGACGCTCGGCACATTCGGCGTGTCGTTCTTCATGCGCCCGCTCGGTGCTATTGTGCTCGGTGCTTATGCTGATCGGGCAGGACGCAAGGCCGCGCTCACGCTGTCCATTGTGTTGATGATGATGGGCACGCTGATCATCGCCGTGCTGCCGACGTATCAGTCGATCGGTCTCGCCGCGCCGCTGATTCTCGTCCTCGCGCGGCTGATGCAGGGCTTTTCGGCGGGCGGCGAGTTCGGCAGCGCAACGGCCTTTCTCGCCGAGCACGTGCCGGGCCGGCGCGGCTTTTTCGCCAGCTGGCAGATCGCTAGCCAAGGCCTGACGACACTGCTCGCGGCACTGTTCGGCGTGGTGCTGACGGGCGGGCTGTCGCCGGAACAAATGGCGTCGTGGGGCTGGCGCGTGCCGTTCTTCTTCGGCCTGCTGATCGGGCCCGTCGCGTGGTACATCCGCACGAAGCTCGACGAGACGCCCGAATTCCTCGCCGCCGCCACGACCAGCACGCCGATCCGCGATACGTTCGCGAGCCAGAAGACGCGCATCTTCGTCGGCATGGGCATCGTCGTGCTCGGCACGGTGTCGACGTATCTGGTGCTCTTTATGCCGACCTTCGCGATCAAGCAACTGGGTCTCGCGCCGTCGGTGGCGTTCGCGGCGATCGCGCTGGTCGGCGTGATCCAGCTGGTGTTTTCGCCCGTCGTCGGTCATCTGTCGGACCGCTACGGACGCGTGCGCATCATGCTGGTGCCCGCCGTGCTGCTGTTTCTGCTGATCTGGCCAGGGTTCGCGTTTCTCGTCGCGCATCCGACCTTCGGCACGCTGATGGCGATGCAGATCGTGTTCGGCGCGTTGATGACGGCGTACTTCGGTTCGCTGCCCGGTTTGCTGTCGGAGATTTTCCCGGTGCAGACACGCACGACGGGCATGTCGCTCGCCTATAACATCGCGGTGACGATTTTCGGCGGCTTCGGGCCGTTCATCATCGCGTGGCTGATCGAGGCCACCGGTTCGAAAATCGCGCCGAGCTTCTATCTGATGTTCGCCGCCGTGCTGAGCGTGATCGCGCTGATCGCGGCGCGCCGCAAACTTGGCTTCAGATAACAGCCGCTGGCGCACATGAAGTAAGAACGAAACGACTTAAACGACAAAGGCCGGTTCGCATTCGAACCGGCCTTTGTTCTTGCTGCAGGGAACGTCTTAGACGCGTTCGCTCAAACCTGCGCGCCTGCGTTCGGATCGTTCGGATCGTGGCGTTCCTTCTTGTCCTTCAGCAGGTCTTCGCGCTTGACGCCGAACCACATCGCCAGCGCCGCCGCGACGAACACCGACGAGTAGATGCCAAATAGAATACCGACGGTCAGCGCGAGCGCGAAGTAGTGCAGCGTCGGGCCGCCGAACAGGAACATCGACAGCACCATCATCTGCGTACAGCCGTGCGTGATGATCGTACGCGACATCGTGCTGGTGATGGCGTGGTTGATCACTTCGATCACGCTCATCTTGCGCTCGCGGCGGAAGGTCTCGCGAATCCGGTCGAAAATAACCACCGATTCGTTCACCGAGTAACCGAGCACCGCGAGCACGGCGGCCAGCACGGAGAGCGAGAACTCCCACTGGAAGAACGCGAAGAAGCCGAGAATGATCACGACGTCGTGCAGGTTCGCAATCACGCCCGCGACTGCGTACTTCCATTCGAAGCGGAACGACAGATAGATCACGATGCCTGCGACCACGCAGGCGAGCGCGAGCAGGCCGTCGGTGGCGAGTTCCTTGCCCACCTGCGGACCGACGAATTCGACGCGCTGCAGCTTCGCATTCGCGTCCTGACCCTTCAGCGCCGACATCACCTGGTCGCTTTGCTGCGCCGACGACAGGCCTTGCTTCAACGGCAGACGGATCAGCACGTCGCGCGACGTGCCGAAGTTCTGCACCTGTGCGTCGCCATAGCCGATCTTCGTCAGCGTGTCGCGCACGGGCTCGAGCGGCACGGCGCCCGGATACTGCACTTCGATCACGGTACCGCCCGTGAATTCGACGGACAGATGCAGCCCGCGATGCAGCAGGAAAAACACTGCGGCGATGAACGTCAGCAGCGAGATCGCGTTGAAGACCAACGCGCGCTGCATGAACGGAATGTCTTTACGGATGCGGAAAAATTCCATGTTCTCTTTCTCCGGGACTCAGCGGGATGAACCCGGCTTGTTCGTGCCACCCGGCGCGTTGCGGTTGCGCAGCGTCGGCTTGCCGGCGCGGGCTTGCGCATTCGCGGGCGACTTTGCCTTGGCTTTTTGCTTGGGCGCCGTCGTCGCGGCGATGGCGCGCGCCGTGTCCGTTTCCGTGTCCGCGCTGTCGAGGTAAGCCGCGGCGCCGTCGGCGGCAGCGGGCTTCCACACCTGGCCGATCGCGAGCGTCTGCAGCTTCTTCTTGCCGCCGTACCACAGGTTCACGAGACCGCGCGAGAAGAACACAGCCGAGAACATCGACGTCATGATGCCGATACAGTGCACGACGGCAAAGCCGCGCACCGGGCCCGAACCGAACGCGAGCAGCGCGAGGCCGGCGATCAGCGTGGTCACGTTCGAGTCGAGAATGGTCGCCCATGCGTGCGCGTAGCCGTTCTGGATGGCCAGTTGCGGCGGCGCGCCGTTGCGCAGTTCCTCGCGCACGCGCTCGTTGATCAGCACGTTCGCGTCGATCGCCATACCGAGCGCGAGCGCAATAGCGGCGATGCCCGGCAGCGTGAGCGTGGCCTGCAGCATCGACAGCACCGCGATCAGCAGCAGCAGGTTCACAGACAGCGCGATCATCGAGATCAGACCGAACAGCATGTAGTACGCGATCATGAAGGCGGCGATCGCGATGAAGCCGTACACGACGGAATCGAAGCCCTTCTTGATGTTGTCGGCGCCGAGGCTCGGGCCGATCGTGCGTTCTTCGATGATGTCCATCGGCGCGGCGAGCGAACCGGCGCGCAACAGCAGGGCCAGATCTGTCGCGGCTTGCGGCGTCGGCTGGCCCGTGATCTGGAAGCGGTCGCCGAGTTCCGACTGGATCGTCGCGACCGTCAGCACTTCGCCCTTGCCCTTTTCGAACAGCACCATCGCCATCGGCTTGCCGATGTTGTCGCGCGACACGCTGCGCACGGCGCGGCCGCCAGCGGAATCGAGACGGATGTTGACGGACGGACGCTGATGCTCGTCGAAGCCCGCCGACGCGTCGATGATGCGGTCGCCCGTGAAGATCACGGCCTTGCGCAACAGCACGGGCACGGCGTTGCCTTGCGTGAAGAGTTCGTCGCCGGGCGGGACGGGATCGTTCGGATTCGGATGCAGGCCGTTCGGATCGGCGAGGCGCGCTTCGAGCGTCGCCGTGCGGCCGATGATGTCCTTCGCCTTCGCCGTGTCCTGCACGCCCGGCAGCTCGACGACGATGCGGTCGGGACCTTGCTGCTGGATCACGGGCTCGGCCACGCCGAGTTCGTTGACGCGGTTATGCAGCGTCGTGATGTTCTGCTTGAGCGCCGCGTCCTGCACGGTCTTCTGCACGGCGGGGGTGAACGTGCCCACCGCCTGGACGCCGCCGGACGGGTTCGGCTGCGTGGTCCACTGCAGTTCGGTGACGCCCTGCTGGAGTTGCTTGATCGCGCTTTCAGCGACGTCCTGATCCGCGAAATTCACCACGACCGACTGGCCCACGCGATTCACCCCGCCGTCGCGGATGTTCCGGTCGCGCAGCAGCGTGCGCGCATCCGAGGCGTCGGAGTCGAGCTTCTTGTTCAGCGCGCCCGCCATGTCGACCTGCAGCAGGAAGTGCACGCCGCCGCGCAGATCGAGACCGAGGTACATGGGCAGCGCGTGCAGCGCCGTCAGCCAGTGCGGCGACGCGCTCTGCAGATTCAGCGCGACGATGTACTGCGGATCATTCGGGTCGCTATTGAGCGCCTTTTGCAGCAGATCCTTCACGCGCAGCTGGGTGTCGGTGTCCTTCAGGCGCACGCGGATGTTCGCGTTCTGCGAGGAATTGTCGAACGTGACGTCGTCGGGCTTGATCTGGCTGGAGGCGAGCGCCGCTTCGACCTGCGACAGCGTCGCCGAATCGAGCTTCACCGTTGCCTTGCCGCTCGACACCTGCACCGCCGGCGCTTCGCCGAAGAAATTGGGCAGCGTATACACGAGGCCGATGACGAGCGCCACCAGCATCACGGCATACTTCCAGAGGGGGTAACGATTCATGGGGGTGGTCCAACGGGAGGTTGGCTTGAGAGCGCTGCGTCCGGCGATGAGCGCGGCGGGCAGAAGCGTGGATGGGCTTCGATCGGCGCGAGGCCGCGCCGGACGCGAGAGAGCAGGCCTTACAGCGACTTCAGCGTGCCCTTCGGCAGAATGGTCGTGACGGAAGCCTTCTGCACGGTGATTTCGGTGCCTTCCGCGATTTCGACGCCAACGTACGCTTCGCCGACCTTCGTCACCTTGCCGACGATGCCGCCGTTCGTCACCACTTCGTCGCCCTTCGCCATGGCGGCGAGCATGTTGCGGTGTTCCTTCTGGCGCTTCATTTGCGGGCGAATCATGATGAAGTAGAGCACCGCGAACATCAGAATCAGCGGCAGGAAGCTCATCAGGCTCGATTCGGCGCCACCTGCTGCACTGCCTTGCGCGAAGGCATTGGAAATGAACGACACGTTGGTCTCTCCGTTATAACAATCGAAAAAAATCAGCCGGTTATTCTACCACCGGCCATTTACGGGACGGCACCCGCAACGGGTTTTCCTGACGGGATGTCAAGTAGCCAGGGCGACATTCCGAAAGTTAATTGTAATGTCTGCTGCGCTATGGGGGAGGACGCGTTTTAGTGCACCTCGCCAGCGCGGTTTGCCTCGACGCTAGTCTGTCCCGCGCGCCCGGTTCTCGTGGAACAGCTTTCTGAACGCGTCGAACATTTGCCCGTCGATCGCGTCGCGCATTTCCTGCATCAGCTCGAGGTAGTAGTGCAGGTTGTGGATCGTGTTCAGCTGCGCGCCGAGAATTTCGCCGACGCGGTGCAGGTGATGCAGATACCCACGCGTGAAATGACGGCAGGTGTAGCAGCCGCATTGCTCGTCGAGCGGGCGCAGCGAGTTCTTGTGCGTCGCGTTGCGGATCTTGATGTCGCCGAAACGCGTGAACAGCCAGCCGTTGCGCGCGTTGCGCGTCGGCATCACGCAGTCGAACATGTCGACGCCCGCCGCGACGCCCGCCACGAGGTCTTCCGGCGTGCCGACGCCCATCAGGTAGTGCGGCTTGTCGGCGGGCAGCTTCGGGGCGATGTGATTCAGCACGCGCATCATGTCTTCCTTTGGCTCGCCGACGGACAGCCCGCCGATCGCGAGGCCGTGGAAACCGATTTCCGACAAACCAGCCAGCGATTCGTCGCGCAAATCTTCGAACATGCCGCCCTGGACGATGCCGAAGAGGGCATTCGGATTGCCGAGCCGGTTGAATTCGTCGATCGAGCGCTTCGCCCAGCGCATCGACATGCGCATCGAATCGGCGGCGTCCTGATGCGATGTGGGCACGCCGTTGGTCGCGTACGGCGTGCATTCGTCGAACTGCATCACGATGTCCGAGTTCAGCACCTTCTGGATCTGCATCGACACTTCGGGCGACAGGAACAGCTTGTCGCCGTTGATCGGCGACGCGAACGTAACGCCATCTTCGGTGATCTTGCGCAGATCGCCGAGCGAAAAGACCTGGAAGCCGCCCGAATCGGTGAGAATCGGCCGTTTCCAGCCCATGAAGCCGTGCAGGCCGCCGTGCGCGCCGATCGTTTCGAGGCCGGGGCGCAGCCACAGGTGGAACGTGTTGCCGAGAATGATCTGCGCGTGGATTTCTTCGAGCTCGCGCGGCTGGATCGCCTTGACCGTGCCGTACGTGCCCACGGGCTGAAAGATCGGTGTTTCGACCACGCCGTGATTGAGCGTCAGACGGCCGCGGCGCGCCTGGCCGTCGGTTTTGAGCAGCTCGAATTTCAGGCCGTTGTCGGGGCGGACGTGGTCGCCGAGACAGGCGCCGTGGTTATGACCTTCGGTCATCGATGAACTCCGTATGCAGACCGGAAAACAGTCCGGCGCAATTGATGAACGCCGCCGGACGGCGCCGGCGGCGAGTGAGGGATTATGCGTTAAGCGCGTCGTTGTTGCGCGTGAGCAGCATCGCGTCGCCGTAGCTGAAAAAGCGGTAGCGCCCGTCGATCGCATGCCGGTAGGCCGCGCGAATCGTCTCGATGCCCGCGAACGCCGACACCAGCATCAGCAGCGTCGACTTCGGCAGATGGAAATTCGTCACCAGCCGGTCGACCACGCGAAAGTGATAGCCCGGCGTGATGAAAATATCCGTTTCGGCGCTGGTCGCGGCAAGCGGCCGTCCGGCCTGTTCGGCGTCGCGCGCGGCCGCTTCGAGCGCGCGCATCGACGTCGTACCCACCGCAATTACGCGGTTGCCGCGCGCCTTGGTCGCCGCGATCCTGTCGACCAGCGTCTGCGGCAGCTGATACCACTCGCTGTGCATCTTGTGCTCGGCGATGTTCTCGACGCGCACCGGCTGGAACGTGCCCGCGCCGACGTGCAGCGTGAGCGTCGCGCGTTCGACGCCTTTTTCATCGAGCCGCGCGAAGATCGAATCGTCGAAATGCAGGCCCGCCGTGGGTGCCGCGACGGCGCCCGGGTTCTGCGCGTAGACCGTTTGATAGCGCGTTTCGTCGAATGCGTCGGGGTCGTGCTCGATATACGGCGGCAGCGGCAGACGGCCGAACTGCTCGATCAGGGTCAGGCAGTCGTCGGGGAAATGCAGCGTATAGAACGGCTCGACGCGCTCGCCGACGGTCACGTCGAACGCATCGGCGAGTCGCAGCACGGTGCCCGCGCCCGGGCTCTTGCTCGCGCGAATCTGCGCGAGGACCGTGCGCTCGCCCGTCAGACGCTCGACCAGCACTTCGATCTTGCCGCCACTGGCCTTCTGGCCGAGGAAGCGCGCCTTCAACACTTTGGTATCGTTGAACACGAGCAGATCGCCGGACTCGATGCAGTCGGGCAGTTCGGCAAAGTGGCGGTCTTTGAACGACGCGGGCGTCGTCTGTCCGTTGACTTCGAGCAGACGGCTGGCGCTGCGCTCGGGCAGCGCGACTTGTGCGATCAGCTCGGGCGGCAGATCGAAATCGAAATCGGAAAGCGTGAACATGCGGATCTGAGGCGGTCTTGATGCGGTACTGATTCTGGTACGGCTTGTGGTTCGGCTTGTGGTGCAAGCGCAGGGGCGCCGCCCGCTGGAAGCGAAACTCGAACGCTGTCGGCTTCGACAGCGCCCGTCGAGCGGCTATGATTGCGGGACATTGCCGCAGCGGCCACGCCTGAGCGTCCGACGGGCGCGCGCTGGCCGCAAAACGTCTAAAGCCCCTATTGTACTTGCGAAGCGACTCATGCCTTTGTCCGACACCCGTTCACCCCTCGATACCGACGACGGCGCCCCGAAAAAGCGCCGCGCCGCGCGGAGCAAGGCGGGCGCGGACGTGAGCGGCGCGCCGGGTCCATCGGAATCGCCGGAGGCGCCCGCCGCGAAGAAGCCGGCGGCGAAAAAAGCGACGGTCGCCAAAACGGCCGACAAGCTCACCAAACTCGGTCTCACGCGCGACATCGACCTGGTGCTGCATCTGCCCATGCGCTACGAGGACGAAACCTCGCTGATGCCGATCGGCGAGTTGCTGCCGGGCGGCATCGCGCAGACGGAAGGCGTCGTGTACGACAACGAGATCGCGTATCGCCCGCGCCGTCAGTTGCTGGTGAAAATGCGCGACGACGCGGGCGACGAACTGATCCTGCGCTTTCTGAATTTTTACGGCTCGCAGGTCAAGCAGATGGCGGTCGGCGTGCGGCTGCGCGTGCGCGGCGACGTGCGCGGCGGCTTCTTCGGCATGGAGATGGTGCATCCGGCCGTGCGTGTCGTCGATGAAGACACGCCGCTGCCGCAGGCGCTCACGCCCGTGTATCCGAGCACGGCGGGCGTGTCGCAAGCGTATTTGCGCAAGGCGATCGACAACGCGTTGTCGCGTACGTCGTTACCCGAGTTGCTGCCGGAGCCCGTCTCGCAGCAGTATCTGAAGCCGCTCGACGTGCCGCCGCTGATGGACGCAGTGCGCACGCTGCATCATCCCAATTCGCATTCCGACCAAACGGCGCTGATCGACGGCACGCATCCCGCATGGACGCGCATCAAATTCGAGGAATTGCTCGCGCAGCAGTTGTCGCTCAAGCGCGCGCACGAAGAGCGCCGCACGCGCGCCGCGCCCGTGATGCCGCGTGCGGCGCCGACCAATGAAGCATCGCTGGTCACCCGGCTGTTGAAGGCGCTGCCGTTCTCGCTGACGGGCGCGCAGCAACGCGTTTGCGGCGAGATCGCGCACGATTTGACGCAGCCGCATCCGATGCAGCGTCTGTTGCAGGGCGACGTCGGCAGCGGCAAGACCATCGTGGCCGCGCTGGCCGCCGCGCAGGCCATCGACGCCGGATATCAGGCCGCGATGATGGCGCCGACAGAAATCCTCGCCGAACAGCACGCGCGCAAGCTGCGCGGCTGGCTGGAGCCGCTCGGCGTGACAGTCGCGTGGCTCGCGGGCAGTTTGAAAACGAAGGAAAAGCGCAGCGCGCTCGAAGCCGCGGCGCTCGGCGCCGCGCAACTCGTGATCGGCACGCACGCGATCATTCAGGACGCTGTCGAATTCGCGCGGCTTGGCCTCGTGATCGTCGACGAACAGCATCGCTTTGGCGTCGCGCAACGGCTCGCGCTGCGCGCCAAGGCGCAAAACGCCGCCGACGGCGCGCGCGACTTTCAGCCGCATCAACTGATGATGTCGGCCACGCCAATCCCCCGCACGCTCGCGATGACGTACTACGCCGACCTCGATGTCTCGACCATCGACGAACTGCCGCCCGGCCGCACGCCGATTTTGACCAAGCTCGTCTCCGACGCGCGCCGCGACGAAGTGATCGGCCGCGTGCGCGAGGCGGCGCTCACCGGCCGCCAGGTGTACTGGGTCTGTCCGCTGATCGAGGAAAGCGAGACGCTGCAGCTGCAAACGGCCGTCGAAACCTATGAAACGCTGGTCGCCGCGCTGCCGGAACTGAAGGTCGGGCTCGTGCACGGGCGGCTCACGCCCGTCGAGAAAGCCACCGTGATGGACGCGTTCAGCCGCAACGAAGTGCAGCTGTTGGTCGCGACGACGGTGATCGAAGTGGGCGTCGACGTGCCGAACGCGTCGCTGATGGTGATCGAGCATGCGGAGCGCTTTGGCCTCGCGCAGTTGCACCAGTTGCGCGGGCGCGTGGGGCGCGGCAGTGCGGCGTCGGTGTGCGTGCTGCTGTACACCGGGCCGCTGTCGATGACGGCGCGCGCCCGTCTGCAAACCATGCGCGAAACCACCGACGGCTTCGAGATCGCCCGGCGCGACCTCGAAATCCGCGGTCCCGGCGAGTTTCTCGGCGCGCGGCAGTCGGGCGCTGCGATGCTGCG
Source organism: Paraburkholderia bengalensis (assembly GCF_037126505.1). NCBI lineage: Bacteria > Pseudomonadati > Pseudomonadota > Betaproteobacteria > Burkholderiales > Burkholderiaceae > Paraburkholderia > Paraburkholderia bengalensis. The sequence continues at coordinate 72,721 of NZ_JACFYJ010000030.1, read as the reverse complement.
TTTCGCGGACCTCGAAAACGACGGCTGGCTGATCGAGCCGGCGCGCGAGGCGGCGGGGACGCTGCTCGCGCAGTACCCGAACGTCGTCACGCAACATCTTCTGCGCTGGCTGAACACGCGCGAACGGTACCTGAAGGCGTAGCGAAGCGCGGCGCAATGGAAGCGTTTCCGCGCCGCACAACGCCTGATAGGGCTTGATGGTTGGCGAATTGGCCCCATAGGTGTATAACAGAAACCTATCGAATCTATCGCCCTGATTGGTCCCCAATGACCCTCACAGAACTGAAATATATTGTCGCGGTGGCGCGCGAGCGCCATTTCGGCCGCGCGGCAGAAGCCTGTTTCGTGAGCCAGCCGACGTTGTCGGTCGCGATCAAAAAGCTCGAAGACGAGCTGAACGTGCAGATTTTCGAACGCGGCACGAGCGAAGTCAGCGTCACGCCGATCGGCGAGCAGATCGTCACGCAGGCGCAGCGGGTGCTCGAACAGACGCTCGCCATCAAGGAAATCGCCAAGCAGGGCAAAGACCCGCTCGTCGGGCCGCTGCGTCTGGGCGTGATCTACACGATCGGGCCGTATCTGCTGCCCACGCTCGTCAAGCAGATGATCAAGCGCGTCCCGCAGATGCCGCTGATGCTGCAGGAAAACTACACGCTCAAGCTGATCGAACTGCTCAAGCAGGGCGAAATCGACGTCGCGATCATGGCGTTGCCTTTTCCGGAAACGGGCCTGATGCTGCGCCCGCTCTACGACGAGCCGTTCGTCGTCGCGCTGCCGTCGGGTCACGCCTGGGAGTCGCGCAACAAGATCGACCCGGGCGATCTGAAGCAGGAAACCATGCTGCTGCTCGGCAGCGGCCATTGCTTCCGCGATCACGTGCTCGGCGTGTGTCCCGAATTAATGCGCTTTTCGCAGAATGCCGACGGCATTCAGAAGACGTTCGAAGGCTCGTCGCTGGAAACGATCCGGCATATGGTCGCAAGCGGCGTCGGCATCACGGTGCTGCCGCGCATGTCGGTGCACGAAGTGAAGCCGCACGCGGGCGGCGTCGATTCGGGGCTGCTCAGCTACGTGCCGTTCGACGAACCCGTGCCCGATCGCCGCGTCGTGCTGGCCTGGCGCAAGAGCTTCACGCGAATGCCCGCCATCGACGCAATCTGCGATGCGATCGCCGCCTGCGATCTGCCGGGCGTGAGGAAGCTCGATCTTCCCGCGGCCGTCAACTGACAGCCCAGCGAATCGCGGCGCGCGGCCTTGGAGGCTGCCGCCGCGCCGCCACCCGCGGCGTTTCAGACCCACGCCGGGTCAAAAAGCTATCGAATTAATAAAATCAATCAAATCGCTTGATCCGATAGTTTTTAATAAGATTTCCTCCACGGATTACCGAGATCCGACACAACTACCGGAGGAAGTCATGCAGCCATCCACGTCACCGCTGGTCCCGTCTGTTCCCGCTTCGTCGCAGCAAGCCGCATCCGCCAGTCACGCCGCGTCCAGCTTCCGGACCGTCGCGTTTGCGCTGCTCGTCGACCGCGCGCTGGCCGCCTGATCGTCTGGAAGGCACTGCAGGTTTCTTCTTCTCATCCGAATTCGCCAGGACCGTTCACGGAGAACAGATATGTCTGAACGCAATCTCACGAGCGCCGCGGGCGCACCCGTCGCCGACAACCAGAACTCATTGACGGCCGGCCCGCGCGGCCCCGTCGCGCTGCAAGACGTGTGGCTGATCGAAAAGCTCGCGCACTTCGATCGCGAAGTGATTCCCGAGCGCCGTGTTCACGCGAAGGGCTCGGGCGCGTTCGGCACGCTCACGGTGACGCACGATATCTCGCGCTACACGAAAGCCAAAGTGTTCTCGCAAGTCGGCAAGGAAACGCCGCTTTTCATGCGCTTTTCGACGGTGGCGGGCGAGCGCGGTGCCGCCGACGCCGAGCGCGACGTGCGCGGCTTCTCGATCAAGTTCTACACGGAAGAGGGCAATTGGGACGTGGTCGGCAACAACACGCCCGTGTTCTTTATCCGTGATCCGCTGAAGTTCCCCGACTTCATCCATACGCAAAAGCGTGATCCCTACACGAACATGCGCAGTGCGACGAACGCGTGGGATTTCTTCGCGCATCATCCGGAGTCGCTGCATCAGGTGACGATTCTGATGAGCGATCGCGGTATTCCGAAGAATTTTCGACAGATGCACGGCTTCGGCTCGCATACGTTCTCGTTCATCAACGCAAACAACGAGCGTTTCTGGGTGAAATTCCACTTCAAGTCGATGCAGGGCATCGAGAACTACACCGATGCAGAAGCCGCGCAAGTGGTGGCGAGCGATCGCGAAAGCGCGCAACGCGATCTGCTCGGATCGATCGACAGCGGCAATTTCCCGAAGTGGCGCTTCCAGATCCAGGTGATGCCAGAACAAGAGGCCGCGACGTATCGCTATAACCCGTTCGACGTCACGAAGGTGTGGCCGTACAAGGACTATCCGCTGATCGATGTGGGTGTGATCGAGCTGAACCGCAACGCACAGAACTACTTCGCGGATGTCGAGCAGGCCGCGTTCACGCCGGCCAACGTGGTGCCGGGCATCGGCTTCTCGCCGGACCGTCTGTTGCAGGGCCGCCTGTTTTCGTACGGCGACACGCAGCGCTACCGGCTCGGTGTCAACCATCACCTGATTCCCGTGAATGCGTCGCGCGCGCCAAACGTGCGGTCGTTCCATCGCGACGGCGGCATGCGCACCGACGGCAACCTCGGCGGCAACGTGAACTACGAGCCGAACCGCTTCGGCGACTTCGCGCAGGACCGCAACGCGATGGAGCCGCCGCTTGCGGCGGGCAATGTCGATCACTACAACCATCGCGAGGACGACGACTACTACAGCCAGCCGGCCGCGTTGTTCCGGCTCTTCGATGACGCGCAACGCGAGCGCCTGTTCGGCAACATCGCGCGTTCGATCGAAGGCGTGCCCGCCGATATCGTCGCGCGTCAGGTCGAGCACTTCCGCAAGATCGACCCGGCGTATGGGCAGGGCGTGATTGCGGCGATCGAGACGCTGGCGCAGGCGAAGGCGAAATGAGGTAGCGGCGGCGCGCAACGGCGCTGCCTGCTTGGTATCAGAGTGTTACGAGATTGGCAGAAGATGAGGACGAGACCTTGCGCGCGTTCATGCGTGAGCTGTCGTCCGCAAAGGAGAAAGACGATGAAGCGCGCAATGAGAAACCAGGCAAGCAGGGCCGCGCAACCGATGCACAGCCCGATGCTTTTCCAGAAGTTCGCGGGCCTCGCGATGCTCGGCAGCGGCTATGTGGTGATCGTCGCGAGTCTGCTGCACGCGATTCACGGCTAACGCACGTGGCGCATGGCCATGCGCGGTCGCGAACGCACGTGATGCGAGGCATGGGGTCACGCGAACGCCTCAGGTTTCCAGGCTAAACTGGCGGGCGTTCGAGCGTTCAGGGATTGCACACGCGCAACTCCAGGCATGCAGACCGGTTCGTATCACTCTTAACGGGAGTCATCATGGCCAAGAAAGAAGCCGTACCGCACGTCAACATTGGGATCAGCGACAAGGATCGTAAGAAGATCGCAGAAGGACTGTCGCGTCTTCTCGCTGACACGTACACCCTCTATCTGAAGACCCACAATTTCCACTGGAACGTGACGGGTCCGATGTTCAACACGCTGCATCTGATGTTCGAGACGCAGTACACGGAGCTGGCGATGGCCGTCGATCTGATCGCCGAGCGCATCCGCGCGCTGGGTGTCGCGGCGCCGGGCAGCTACAAGGAATTCGCGAAGCTGTCGTCGATCGCCGAAGCGGATGGTGTGCCCGCCGCCGAAGACATGATCCGCCAGCTGGTGGAAGGCCAGGAAGCCGTCGTGCGCACCGCGCGCGCGATCTTCCCGGTGACGGACGCCGCGCACGACGAGCCGACGGCCGACCTGCTGACGCAACGCATGCAGACGCACGAAAAGAACGCGTGGATGCTGCGTTCGATGCTCGCCTGAGCGATTTCGGAGCAGCGTCGCAGGCTGCCGCGATGCCGTATCGAAGGCCCGACCGGTGAACGCCTGTCGGGCTTTTCATTTTTGCCTGCGCGGTTGCGCGGGACTGCCGCGCGCGCTGCTCTAAAATATCGGGATCATCTCTCTGCGTTGCGCCCGACATGTTCGCCCGACTCCCGCTCTTTCTGCGCCTTGTCCGCATGGACAAGCCGATTGGCAGCCTTCTGCTGCTCTGGCCGACGCTCAACGCGTTGTGGATCGCCTCGAATGGTCATCCATCGCCGTCGCTGCTGTTGATCTTCGTGATCGGCACCGTGCTGATGCGTTCGGCGGGCTGCGCGATCAACGACTACGCGGACCGCGATTTCGACCGCTATGTGAAGCGCACCGAGAACCGGCCGATCACCTCGGGCAAGATCAAGGCGTGGGAAGCGGTGGCGCTGGCGGCGGGGCTGTCGCTGATCGCGTTCCTACTGATTCTTCCGCTCAATGCGCTGACGAAGGAGCTGTCCGTGGCTGCGCTGTTCGTCGCGGGCACGTATCCGTTCACGAAGCGCTTCTTTGCGATTCCGCAGGCGTATCTCGGCATCGCGTTCGGCTTCGGCATTCCGATGGCATTTGCCGCGATACAAAACCAGGTGCCGCTGCTCGCATGGGTGATGCTGGTAGCGAACGTGTTCTGGTCGGTTGCGTACGACACCGAATACGCAATGGTCGACCGCGACGACGACATCAAGATCGGCATCCGCACGTCCGCGCTGACATTCGGCCGCTACGACGTGCTGGCAATCATGCTCTGCTATGCGGCCACGCTCGGTATCTATGTGGGTATCGGCGTCGTGCTCGGCTACGGCGTGTTGTACTGGATCGGGCTGGCAGCCGCGGCCGGCTGCGCCGTCTATCACTACACGCTCATCAAGGACCGCGAGCGCATGCCCTGTTTCGCAGCGTTCCGGCATAACAACTGGCTGGGCGGCGCGCTGTTCGCGGGCATCGCCGCGCATTACGCAGCGCAGGCTTTCTGATACGTTTTTCACGGGACGCGGCGGGCGCAGCGCCGGCTTCGTCACGCATCCAACCGGCTCGCGGTATCACTGCTTGCCGAATTCCTCGCCCATTTCCCGCGCGCGCGCATCGGCAGCTAGCGCGCCGCGCACGATGGCGTCCTTCACGCCGTGTGCTTCGAACGCCGCGAGCGCCGCAGCCGTCGTGCCGCCCTTCGATGTCACGCGCTCGCGCAGCACGCTGGCCGGTTCGCCCGATTGCGCTGCGAGCTGCGCCGCGCCCGTGAATGTCGCGACGGCAAGCGCGCGGCCTTGCTCGTCGTCCATGCCGAGCTGACGCGCCGCTTCCTGCATGGCCTCGATGAAGTAGAACACGTAGGCCGGGCCGCTACCGGAGATGGCGGTGACGGCGTCGATCTTCGCTTCGTCGTCAAACCAGACGGTTTGCCCGACGGCGCCGAGCACTTGCGACGCGAGTTCGCGTCCCGCCGCGTCGACGCCGCCCAGCGCGACGAGCCCTGTCACGCCCATGCCGATCAGCGCGGGCGTGTTCGGCATGGTGCGCACGACGCGCGCATGGCCGCCGAGCCAGCGCGTGAGGTCCGCGCCGCGAATACCCGCAACGATGCTGATGACCAGCTGCGATGCCGACAGATGCGGCGCGAGCGCTGCCGCGACGTCCTTTACGACCTGCGGCTTCACCGCGAGCACGACCGCGTCGAACGATTGCAAGGTTTCGTCCGCTGCGGCACCCGTGCTGACGCCGAACTGCGTCTCGCTGCGCTTGCGAGCCTCTTCGTTGGGGTCGATTGCGCGAATGTCCGACGCCGCGACGCCGCGCTTGATCAGACCGCCGATGAGGGCAGCAGCCATGTTGCCACCGCCGATGAAGGCAATTTTCATGATGTTCGGAGAGTTCAGTGAGAGTAATCGCGGGCGCCGAAAATGGCCGTGCCGACGCGTACGATGGTCGCGCCTTCGAGCACGGCCGCTTCCAGATCGCCCGACATGCCCATCGACAACGTGTCGAGTTCGAGGCCTTCCGAGCGCAGCTTGTCGAACAGTTCGCGTAATGCCCGGTGCGGCACGCGCTGCTGCTCGACGTCGCCCTCCGGTTCGGGAATCGCCATCAGTCCGCGCAAACGCAGCTTCGGCAAGGCGGCGATGTCGCGCGCAATGCCGACGGCTTCGTCAGGCATGACGCCGCTCTTCGAGCTTTCACCGCTGATGTTGACCTGCAGGCACACGTTGAGCGGGGGCAGCGCATCGGGACGCTGTTCCGACAAACGTTGTGCGATCTTCAGACGATCGACGGAATGCACCCAGTCGAAATTTTCTGCAACGGGACGCGTCTTGTTCGATTGCAGCGGCCCGATGAAATGCCATTCGATCGACGCGCGTAAATCGGACAGCGCCGCGATCTTGGTCAAGCTTTCCTGCACGTAGTTTTCGCCGAACATGCGCTGGCCTGCCGCATGCGCGGCGCGGATGTCTTCGGCGGGAAAGGTCTTGGATACGGCCAGCAGCGCCACGGATCGCGAATCGCGGCCCGCGACCTGCGCTGCGAGGGCGATGCGCTGATGCACTGCGTCGAGATTGTGAGCGAGGTCAGGCATGAAGCGTTGATTACCGGTTCAAGAGCGATGAACCGGATTATACGGACGTCGTTCGCGCGTCACGACCTGGCCGGATGGCCAGGTTGCGCACGATTGTCCAGCAAGCGATGCTCCCGTCAGGACGCGAGCATGTGCTCGACGAGCTCAACCCAATGCACGACAGGCGTGGAGGTGCCGCTTTGCAGATGCGCAATACAACCCACATTCGCGGATACGATGATCTGCGGCTCCTGTGCCTTCAACTTTTCCAGCTTCTGGTTGCGCAAAGCGTACGAAAGCGCGGGCTGCGTGAGCGAATAGGTGCCCGCGGAGCCGCAGCACAGATGGCTGTCAGCGGGCAGTCTCACCTCGATGCCGAGCGCCGTCAGCAAATGCTCGACCTTGCCGCGAATCTGCTGGCCATGCTGCAGCGTGCAGGGCGGGTGATAGGCGACGGTATGCACAGCGCGGCGGCGCGTGAGCGGCGTCAGCGCCTCCTCGAATTCCGGCAGGATTTCGCTGATGTCGCGCGTCAGTTCAACAATGCGTTTCGCTTTTTCCGCGTACACCGGGTCGTTGCGCAACAGGTGCGCGTACTCCTTCACGGTCGCACCGCAGCCCGACGCGTTCATCACGATCGCTTCGACCCCCTGTTCGACATGCGGCCACCATGCGTCGATGTTGTGCCGCACATCGTCGAGCGCCTCGTCGTTGTAGCCCAGGTGCAGCCGGATCGCGCCGCAACAGCCCGCTTCCGGCGCGATGACCGTCTGGATGCCCAGCGCGTCCAGCACGCGCGCCGTCGCGATATTGACGTTCGGCATCATCGAGGGCTGCACGCAACCGGCCAGCATCAGCATCTTGCGCGGATGCGTGCGCGTCGGCCATTCGAGCTGGCGCTGGCGTTGCGGCACCTTGTCACGCAGCTTCTTCGGCAGCAGCGGACGAAAGTGCTGACCAAGCCGCATCGCAGGCGTGAACAGCGTGCTGTTCGGCACGAAGCTCGCCAGTATGCGGCGCATCAGACGCTGGCCGAACGGGCGCGGCACTTTCTCTTCGGTGAGCTTGCGGCCGATTTCGACCAGCCGGCCGTATTGCACGCCCGACGGGCACGTCGATTCGCAATTGCGGCACGTGAGGCAACGGTCAAGGTGCAACTGCGTGCTGCGCGTGACTTGCGTGCCTTCCACCATCTGCTTGATCAGATAGATGCGCCCGCGCGGACCGTCCAGTTCGTCGCCGAGCAATTGATACGTCGGGCAGGTGGCCGTGCAAAAGCCGCAATGCACGCATTTGCGCAGGATGGCGTCGGCTTCGTCACCTTCGGGGGTATTGCGGATGAAGTCGGCGAGATTGGTTTGCATCGCGCGCTCAGAAGTCGGGGTACAGGCGGCCGCGGTTAAAGATGCGCGCCGGGTCAAAGGCGGCTTTGAGGCCGCGGTGAATCTTCATCAACGGAGTGGGCAGCGGGGTGAAGACGCCTGCGCCGCGGTCGTATCCGAGCCCGGTGCGGAAAATGGTTGCGTGGCCGCCCGCCTGTTTCGCGCTGATGCGCACGGTCTGCGCGTCGGCGTCGGTAATCCACCAGCGTTGCGCACCGCCCCATTCCATCAGTTGCGCGCCGGGCAGCTGCAGCGGCTCGGTGATGGTCGGCAGCGCGAGACGCCACAGCGCGGACTTCGGTCCGATCGCGGCGAAGAACGGATCGGTCTGCTCGCGCAGGCCTGCCCAGAAGCGTTCGGCTTCGACGGCATCCACCACCTCGCCGCCGAGCGATGTGCGTGCGGATTTGACGGCCGCTTCGGCTCCGCCCAGCCGCACGGCCAGCGTGCCGTTGCGCCATGCGCTGCCTGTGATCGGCAGCGGGCGGCCACCCCATTCGTTGAGCTTGCGGACGGCATCGGTGCCGTTCATATCGAACTTCAGCGTCGCTTCGGCCTTGGGACGCGGCAGCACCTTGACGGACAACTCGAGAATCAGCCCAAGCGTTCCGAGAGAACCGGCCATCAGACGGGAAACGTCGTAGCCTGCAACGTTCTTCACGACCTGTCCGCCGAAATGCAAAACCTGGCCCTGACCGTTCATGACGACCGCGCCGAGCACGAAGTCGCGTGGCGCGCCGGCTGAATGGCGACGCGGACCGGCGATGCCGGCCGCGATGCAACCGCCGAGCGTCGCTTGCGGGCCGAAATGAGGCGGCTCGAACGCGAGCATCTGTTCGTGTTCGGCGAGTGCCGCTTCGATTTCGAGGAGCGGCGTGCCGGCGCGCGCGGTGATGACGAGCTCGGCGGGATCGTACGTAATGATGCCGCGATGCGCGCGCGTGTCGAGGATCTCACCCTGCAATGACTGGCCGTACCAGTCCTTCGTGCCGCCACCCCGGATGCGGATCGGCTGCTCCGCGGCTGTGGCCCCGCGAACCCGTTCCGACCACGCGGCGACGATGTCGTCCTCTTTCATGGTGCGTTGCTTCGTTGTAGTGCTTTCGATTGTACCGGCGGAAGCCGCGCTGGCAACCCGGTTCCGACCCGTATCAAACGGATTGCGTTTTATGCGCTTCGGCGATGCGTGTTTCGCAGCTGAAAGCGGGCGTACATGTGACCGGCTGCTCCGCCTGGGGCGCGCGCTGCCGGCTTGAGCCGGATCGGCTCATCCCTGCAGCAGCGCGGGCGTTCAAAAACGCGGCAGTTCCGGATGCGGCAGCAGTCCGCCGCGCACATGCATCTTGCCGTACTCGGCGCAACGCGCCCGGGTTGGAATGCCCTTGTCGGGATTGAGCAGCCGGGCGGGATCGAACGCACGCTTCACCGCGTGAAACGCGTCGCGCTCCTCCGGCGAGAACTGCACGCACATCGAATTGATCTTTTCGATGCCCACGCCGTGTTCGCCCGTCACCGTCCCGCCCAGCTCGACGCATGTCTCGAGGATGTCGCAGCCGAAAGCCTCCGCGCGGTGCCACTCGTCGAGATCGTTGCCATTGAAGAGGATCAGCGGATGCATGTTGCCGTCGCCGGCATGAAACACGTTGATGCAGCGCAGGTTGTACTTCTGCTCCATCTCCTCGATGCGCGCGAGCAGCGGCCCGATGCTGCGGCGCGGCACCGTGCCGTCCATGCAGTAATAGTCGGGGGAAATGCGGCCTGCAGCCGGAAACGCGTTCTTGCGGCCCGACCAGAAGCGCAGGCGCTCGGCTTCCGTGCGCGAAATCTGGATGCGCGTCGCGCCATGCTCACGCAACACAGCCGTCATCCGCACGATTTCCTCGCTGACCTCTTCAGGCGTGCCATCGGACTCGCACAGCAGAATCGCGGCGGCATCCAGGTCGTAGCCCGCGTTGACGAATTCTTCGACGGCGCGCGTGGCGGGCTTGTCCATCATTTCGAGACCAGCGGGGATGATGCCCGATGCGATGATGCCCGCGACGGCGTCGCCGCCTTTCACGACGTCGTCGAAGCTGGCCATGATGACCTGCGCGGCCTGCGGCTTCGGAATCAGCTTGACGGTGACTTCCGTCACGATCGCGAACATGCCTTCGCTGCCGATCATGACGGCGAGCAGATCGAGGCCGGGGGCGTCGGGGCTCAGCGAGCCGAATTCGACGATTTCGCCTTCCATCGTGATTGCCCGCACCCGCATCACGTTATGCACCGTGAGGCCGTATTTGAGGCAGTGCACGCCGCCCGAATTTTCCGCGACATTGCCGCCGATCGTGCAGGCGATCTGCGACGACGGGTCGGGCGCGTAATAGAGCCCGTAAGGCGCAGCCGCTTCCGATATCGACAGGTTGCGCACGCCGGGCTGGACGGTGGCCGTGCGCGCGTACGGGTCGACTTCGATGATCTTGCGAAAGCGCGCGAGCGACACGACCACGCCATGCCGGATCGGCATCGCGCCGCCTGACAGGCTCGTGCCCGCGCCCCGCGGCACGATGGGCACATTCAGCCGGTGGCAGATCTGCACGATGCGCTGCACCTGCGATTCGGTTTCCGGCAGCGCGACAGCCAGCGGCAGTCGACGGTATGCGGCGAGGCCGTCGCATTCGTACGCGACAGTATCTTCCTCGCGAAACAGAAGGCAGTGCGTCGGCAGCACGGCCATCAGCGCTTGCACGACTTCGCGCTGCCGTTGCGCGAGCATCTCGGGCGACAGTTCAGGCGTCAACTCAGGGGACAGCTCGCCGGGTGCGTTCATGGAATGTCTCCTCCTCGGATGGCCGCGCGCGTCGTTGCGCCGCGCGGCCGGACCTGCTGTTAGGCTAGGCCGCCCACGTAAAAATCTTGCCGGGGTTCATCAGGTTGCGCGGGTCGAGTGAGCGTTTGATGGAGCGCATCACGTCAACCGCCACGGGTCCGTGTTCTTCGAGCAGAAAGCCCATCTTGTGCAAGCCGACGCCGTGCTCACCCGTGCAGGTGCCGTCCATGCGCAGCGCGCGCTGCACGATACGATGGTTCAGCCGCTCCGCTTCTTCAAGCTCTTCTGGCTTGTTCGGGTCGATCAGCATGGCGACGTGGAAGTTGCCGTCGCCGACATGCCCGACGATCGGGCAGGGCAGCGGCGAGCGCTTCAGGTCTTCTTCCGTTTCGACCACGCATTCGGCAAGTCGCGAAATCGGCACACAGACATCCGTGGTCACGGCGCGGCTGCCGGGTTTCAGCTGCAGCATCGCGAAGTAGGCGCTGTGCCGCGCATTCCACAGACGGCTGCGGTCTTCCGGGCGCGTCGCCCATTCGAAGTCTTCGCCCTTGTTCTGCGCGGCGATTTCCTGCACGAGTTCGGCCTGCTCCTTCACACCCGCTTCCGTGCCATGAAACTCGAAGAACAGCGTGGGCGCTTCGCGCAGTGTCAGGTTCGAATGCCGGTTGATCGAGCGCACGGCGAGCGAATCGACGAATTCGACGCGCGCGATGGGCACGCCAATTTGAATGGTTTCGATCACGGCGCGCACCGCGTCGCCCATCGATGGGAAAGCGCAAACGGCCGCCGACACGGCTTCGGGCTGCGGATACAGCCGCACGGTGATTTCGGTGATCACGCCCAGCGTGCCTTCCGAACCGACGAAAAGCCGCGTGAGGTCATAACCCGCCGACGATTTGCGCGCGCGCGTGCCCGTCTGGATCACGCGGCCATCGGCGAGCACTACGGTCAGGCCCAGCACGTTTTCGCGCATCGTGCCGTAGCGCACGGCGTTGGTGCCCGAGGCGCGCGTCGCCGACATGCCGCCGATGCTCGCGTCCGCGCCTGGATCGATCGGGAAAAAGAGGCCGGTGTCGCGAAGCGCTTCATTCAGTTGCTTGCGCGAAATGCCGGGCTCGACGGTGACGGTCAGATCTTCCGCGTTGATCGACAGCACGCGGTTCATGGCGGAAAGATCGATCGACACGCCGCCTTGCACGGCGAGCAGATGGCCTTCGAGCGAGGAACCATTGCCGTACGGAATGATGGGCACGTCGTATTGGCCGCACAGTTTGACGATGGCTTGCACGTCTTCCGTGCTGTTCGCAAAGACGACGGCGTCGGGCAATTGCGGATCAAATGGAGACTCGTCGCGGCCGTGATGCGTTCGGACAGCTTCGGAAGTGGATACGCGCTCGCCGAATGCCGACTTCAGCGCATTGAGAAGTTCTGCAGGAAAAGGGCGGCGCACGGGGGCCGGCGGCACGGGATGGTTCACCTGCGTCTCCTGATGGCGAATGTTCTGATGGTTGTTGACCATTTTACGCCGATCGTCCGGCGGCGCGGGGTCAGGCGCGCAGGCGGGCGTGGCGCCCGCGAGCGCGACGTCCCGCAACTTTATAATGAGACGATGCTGTACGGCATCCCGCCGGATCGATGCATCGCGAACCAGTACGAGGACACGGACATCATGGGCAACCGCTTGAGCAAGATCGCGACGCGCACGGGCGACGACGGCACCACGGGCCTTGGCGATGGCAGCCGCGTGCGAAAGGACGATGCGCGTATTGCCGCGATCGGCGACGTCGACGAGCTGAACTCGAATATCGGCGTGCTGCTGTGCGAACCGTTGCCCGACGACGTGCGCGCGGCGCTGACAGCGATTCAGCACGATCTGTTCGATCTGGGCGGCGAGCTGTGCATTCCCGGCCATTCGCTGATCGCGGATACGCATCTGGCGCAGCTCGACGCCTGGCTCGCCGAATACAACGCAACGCTGCCGCCGCTCAAGGAGTTCATTTTGCCGGCGGGCACGCGAGCGGCCTCGCTTGCGCATGTGTGCCGGACCGTTTGCCGCCGTGCGGAGCGCGCAATCGTCGCGCTCGGCGCTGTCGACGCGATCAACGATGCGCCGCGACGCTATGTGAACCGCTTATCCGATTTGCTGTTCGTGCTGGCGCGCGTGCTGAACCGCGTGGACGGCGGCAGCGACGTGCTGTGGCGCCACGATCGCGGCGCGAACGGCTAACGCAACGAATAGCGACGTGTCATTCAACCGCCTAACCGATCGCCAGCGTGACGGGCTTGCCGATGCGGCTCATCATTTCGACGAGCGTATCGATGGTGAACTTGGCTGTTTTCTTGTTGACGACGTCAGACACGCGCGGGCGCGATACCATCAGGATTTCCGCCGCCTCGGACTGCTTCAGATGATGCTGCTCGATCCACGTGGACAGCTCCGTCATCAGCTGTTCCTTGAGCAGGCGTGTGTCGTTGATCTGTTTCTGCGAAACGGCTTGCAGACGCTTTGCTTCGTCTGCGGGAAAGCCGAGTTCGAGAAACAGATTCGCCCCCGGCTTTGTTACGTGACGGATCTTCGTGTCGATCGTCCTGGTCATGCTTTCCTCACATGGCTATAGCGCGATAGCGCATTTCGGCGATTTGCCTGTCGTGACGGCTGGTGGCCTGCGTCTTTTTCTGGAAGCCGTGCAGCACATAGACGGCCTCGACGAACTTGGCCACATACATCACGCGAAAAGCACCTTCCTGTTTCAATGACGCGAATTTCGCGCGTGCCGGGCCGACGGTATCGAACGGCTTCCAATTGTCCGGATCGAGCCCTGCGTGAATCTTGACGAGCTGAAAGCCCGCCTGGCGGCGCGCTTCATCCGGGAACGCAATCAGATCACCGTAGCTGGAGCCGACCCGGCGAATCTCTTTTTCCAGCTCCATGAACTCCCTTCATGTACAAAATTTTATACACGAACTCTCCGATGTTCAACGTGCTTTCGCGATCACGGGAACAAGCTTTGAAGGTACAGAAAGGGCGAGTGGAATTCGATTCGGCCGAACGGCCAAAAAAATGCCCGGCTGCGCGAGCCGGGCGAAGTCTGCGTGAAAAGAGAGAATTGGTTGTCAGTTGCCGCTGCCGCGCGCGACGCGCCGTTGCTTGACGGCCTCCGCAAGACCTTCGAGCACGGCGACGCTGTCGTCCCAGCCGATGCACGCATCGGTGATGCTCTGGCCATACGTCAGTGCGCAGCCTTCCTGCAGGTCCTGGCGGCCGGCGACGAGATGCGACTCGACCATCACGCCGACGATCCGCTCGTCGCCCGCCGCAATCTGGCGGCCGATGTCCGCGCACACGGGAATCTGGTTCTCATGCTTCTTCGAGCTGTTTGCGTGGCTCGCGTCGATCATCAGGCGCGCGGCGAGGCCGGCCTTGCCGATGTCGGTGCATGCGGCGTTCACGCTGTCGGCGTCGTAGTTGGGCGTCTTGCCGCCGCGCAGGATGATGTGGCAGTCCTCGTTGCCCGCTGTCGAGACGATGGCCGAATGGCCGCCCTTCGTCACCGACAGGAAATGGTGCGGCTGCGACGCGGCCTTGATGGCATCGACGGCGATCTTCACGTTGCCGTCCGTGCCGTTCTTGAAGCCGACGGGGCACGACAGGCCCGACGCCAGCTCGCGATGCACCTGCGATTCCGTCGTACGCGCGCCGATCGCGCCCCACGAGATCAGATCGGCGATGTATTGCGGGCTGATCATGTCGAGGTATTCGGTGCCGGCGGGCAGGCCCAGTTCGTTGATCTTCATCAGCAGCTCGCGCGCGGTGCGCAGGCCGTCGTTGATCTTGAAGCTGTTGTCCATGTACGGGTCGTTGATGAGACCCTTCCAGCCCACCGTCGTGCGCGGCTTCTCGAAGTACACGCGCATCACGATTTCCAGCTCGCCGGCAAAGCGCTTGCGCTGCTCGATCAGGCGACCGGCGTATTCCATGGCGGCCTTCGTGTCGTGAATCGAGCACGGTCCGACGATGACGATCAGACGGTCGTCCATGCCGTGCAGAATCCGGTGCATCGACTGACGTGCATTGAAGATCAGGTCGGACACCTTCTCGTCGCACGGGAACTCGCGGATCAGGTGAGCGGGCGGCGTCAGCTCTTTTAGTTCGCGGATGCGGACATCGTCGGTATTGTGCGGGGGCATGGTTTTCTCCTCGATTCGTTCGTAGCGCGGTTCGCGCGGTCTGCACATCCCGTGGTGGCACCGCAGCGAACTCATCAACAGGCTAAAAAGGTCAAAGTCAAAGTGGGTAGGGACGAAAAAAAAAACCGCCAGACTCGCTGGCGGTTTTTTCGGGAATTTCAGGTGCCTATGTACGTTCACACCCCTCTCGATCCGCCAGCGGTCTGAGATGCCCCAAAAAAGTAAAAATAAAACTTGGCGGACATGGCGAAAAAGGGTTGCTCGTCGAAAGGTTGATTTACTTTATAACCCGAGGTTCGCTCAGCTGGCAAGCCGCAGGCCGTGAAAATGCGGAAAATCCGCACGATTGGCGCAATCAATGCGCGAATCGTGCGAGCGACGCGAAATCAGACCGTGCCGCCAACCGTCATTTTCTCGATGCGCAGCGTGGGCTGTCCGACGCCGACGGGCACGCTCTGGCCTTCCTTGCCGCACACGCCGACGCCCGTATCCAGCGACATGTCGTTGCCGATCATGCTGACGTACTTCAGCGATTCCGGGCCGCTGCCGATCAGCGTCGCGCCCTTGACGGGATAGGTGATCTTGCCGTTTTCGATCATGTACGCCTCGGACGCCGAGAACACAAACTTGCCGTTCGTGATATCGACCTGGCCGCCGCCGAAGTTCACCGCATACAGGCCGTTCTTCACGGACGCGATGATTTCCTGCGGGTCCTTGTCGCCGTTGAGCATGTACGTGTTGGTCATGCGCGGCATCGGCAGCGCGGCGTACGACTCGCGGCGCGCGTTGCCCGTCACGGGCATCTTCATCAGGCGCGCGTTCAGCGTGTCCTGGATGTAGCCCTTCAGGATGCCGTCTTCGATCAGCGTCGTGCACTGCGTCGGGTTGCCTTCGTCGTCGATGTTCAGCGACCCGCGGCGGTTCGGCAGCGTGCCGTCGTCGACGACGGTCACGCCCTTGGCCGCAACCTGCTCGCCGATGCGCCCGGCAAACGCCGACGAGCCTTTACGGTTGAAGTCGCCTTCCAGACCGTGGCCGATCGCTTCGTGCAGCAGCACGCCGGGCCAGCCCGGTCCGAGCACGACCGTCATTGCGCCGGCGGGCGCCGGGCGCGCGTCCAGATTCACCAGCGCCGCGTGCACGGCATCGTCGACGTATTTCGACAGGAGTTCGTCCGTGAAATAGCCGTAGTCGTAGCGGCCGCCGCCGCCGCCGCTGCCGATTTCGCGGCGGCCGTTCTGCTCGGCGATCACCGTCACCGATACGCGCACGAGCGGGCGGATGTCCGCCGCAAGCGCGCCGTCGCTGCGCGCGACGAGCACCACGTCGTATTCGCCTGCGAGTCCCGCCATCACCTGCGTGATGCGCGGATCACGGCTGCGCGCCATCTGCTCGATGCGCTCGAGCAGCTTGACCTTGGCCGTCGCGTCGAGCGAATGCAGCGGATCGGACGGCAGATACAGATCGCGGCCGGACACACCCGTGAGCGTCGACGCCGCCTTGATCTTCTGCTTGCCACCGCCCGCCTTGGCGATTGCGCGGGTGGCGATCGCCGCCTGGCGGATCGCCTCGGGTGACAGGTCGTCCGAATACGCGAACGCCGTGCGGTCGCCCGACACGGCGCGCACGCCGACGCCCTGGTCGATGCTGAAGCTGCCCGATTTGACGATGCCTTCTTCCAGGCTCCACGCCTCGCTGCGCGTGGCCTGGAAGTAGAGATCGGCGTAATCGACGCGATGCGTGAAGATTTCGGCGAGCGTGCGGGTCAGCACGGCTTCGTCCAGGCCGTAGGGCGTGAGGAGCACGTCTTTGGCCGTCGCGAGGTTACGGATGCTGGGTTCGATGATGTTCATGCGAAGTTCGCTCGATTCAGGGTGTTCGGTTGTGCACGCCCGTCAGATGGGTGACGGCAGCGGCACTTTCAATGTCTCGTTGATGCAATGCAGCTCAGTTGAGCACGCGATGACGCCAGGCCGGCAGGCTCTGCCGGACTTCGTCGATCCGTGCGCGCTCGATATTGCCCGCGACGACGGCCGCGCCTTCGTCGCGCACGTCGATGATTTCGCCCCACGGGTCGATCAACATGCTGTGGCCCCACGTGCGCCGGCCGTTTTCATGCTTGCCGCCTTGCGCGGCGGCGAGCACGTAGCATTGGTTCTCGACGGCCCGCGCGCGCAGCAGCGTTTCCCAGTGCGCGCGGCCCGTCGTGTACGTGAACGCCGACGGCACAACGATCAGCGCGCAGTCGCCCATGCGCCGGTACAGCTCGGGAAAGCGTAGATCGTAGCAGACGGACAGGCCCACGCGCCCGAACGGCGCATCGAACGTGCGCACCGTGTCGCCGGGGCGGATCGTGCGCGCCTCGTCGAACGATTCCTCGCCTTTCTCGAAGTTGAACAGATGGATCTTGTCGTAGCGCGCGGCCTCGTTGCCTTGCGGATCGAACACGAGCGTCGTGTTCAGCACGCGCGTTGCTTCGGGCGCCGTCAACGGCAGCGTGCCGCCGATCACCCAGACCTCGTGCCGGCGCGCGGCATCGGCCAGAAAGCGCTGGATCGGGCCGTCGCCGTAGGGTTCACGCACGGTGAGCTTGTCGGTGTCCTTGAAGCCCATGAAGCAGAAATACTCGGGCAGCAGGACGAGCTGAGCGCCTTCGGCGGCGGCTTGCGCGATCAGTCGTTCGGCGTCGGCAAGATTGCGCTCGCGATCGGGCGTGCTCACCATCTGCAACGCGGCGACGCGGAAGGGATCGGCTGGGAGGAAAGACTTCGCGGACTGCGTATTCAGGTCGCTCATGGGCGTTCGAAAAACTCCTGCAAGGGGCAGTGCGGACAAGCGGAAAGGCCAACGGCAGCGGCGTTCGCTGGGCCGCGAAACCCGGCGCCGAGGCTTGCCCCGGGCTCGCGCCTGGCGCTGGTCGGGCCCTCAGTTCGGCGTCGCGAGGGTAGCTGGCGCGTTCATATTACCGCGATCGTCGTGCACCCGCTCGACGTGCGGCTTGGCCCACGAACCCGTGATGGAGTAGTAGCGCGCAAACGCGTGTTCGAGCGAATGCGACAGGGCGACATCGCCGACCAGCGCGGCGAGTCCGAGCAGCGGGTTGATCACGGCCGCCACGATGACACCCGCGCCCGCGCTGACGGTCGGCACGACGTGCACGGTCAGATCCTGGGTTTCGTGCGTGAGGTCGACGGTACCCTTCATTTCGACGCGCCCGGGCGCCGTCACCAGTTCGAAGTTGTTCGTCGTGCCGATGCCGTGGTCGACCGTCGCCGTGCCCGTCACGTGTTCGAACGGCAGCCCTTCGCCGATCACGTCGCGGAAATCCATCGACGCATAGCGCGCGAGGCTTTGCAGGCTCAGCACGCCAAGCAGTTTCGCGACGCCCGGATCGACCTTGAGAATCTGCCCGTGCCGCAGGTCCACGGCGACGCTGCCGTCGAGCGTCGGATAGTCGGGCTTGGTCGGGCTGCCGCGCCAGCCGAGCTTGCCCGACAGCGAACCTTCGCCCGACTTCAGCGTGCGCGGCAGGCCGGCGCGGTCGAGCAGCAGCCCCGCGTCCTTGATGTCGAGCTTGAAATCGACTTCCGTGCCGCGCCCAGCTTCGTCGTCCTGATTCGCGCCGTAGTTGCGGCCGGTGCGCCAGTTCGCCGTCGCCTTGAGCACCGCGGCGGGGTTGCTGATCTGGAGCGAATCGAGCTGCCAGACGGGCGTGCCGTTGTCCTCGAAGTTGTGCGCGTTGACTTCGAGCTTGCCAAGATTGCGCTCGCGCACGATCAGTTCGTTGACGACGAGATCGATCGACGGAATGTTCTGCGCCGGCTGGTTGATCGCGGGACCGAGCAGGTCCTTCTCGGTCGCCGACGGAATCACGAGCCGCGCGAGCCGCGCCTGCAGCGTGCCGGGCGAACCCGGCTGGGCGCCCGGCAGCCATGACACGTGGCCGGATACCTGATTCGACGCGATGTTCGCCTGCCACTGGCGGTCGTCGTGCGACGCGCCGACCACCACGCTCTCCCAATGCCGCTTGAGCAGCGTCAGCGTGCCGATGTGGATGGCGAAGCGGTTCGGCATGAACTGCGCGGCCGTCGCACTGGGCGGCACGGGCGCGACGCCCTCGTTCGCCTTGCGCATTTGCAGGAAGAGGGCGCGCCAGGCATCGGCGTCGAGCGCGTCGATGTCGACGGCGGCGATCACGCCTTCGGACGGCAGATCGGCCGGCCGGTTCACGCCGACCGTGCCGCGCACGACTTCGGGCGGTTGGCCGGGCGTGTGGCGCAACACATACGCGGCCGCGATCGGGCCGAACGTGAGGTCGGCGCGTTCCAGTGCGGCGTTGTCACTGCCGGCGTCGGAGTCGGCGCCGCCGCTGGAAGCCACAGCTGCCGCACCTGCCGCACCTGCCAATCCGCTGGCGTTGGTGTTCGCATTGACGCTGGCGGCAGTCGGCCGGAAAGTGAAGTCGAGCGGCATCGGCGTGCCGACTGGCTTGTTGAACGGCGCGGGGAAATCGAGCGCGAGCCCCGTCAGGTCCGAGTGCACGGCAAGCTCTGGCAGACGGCCCTTCGCGCCGCGCACGCTAATGCTGTACGGCGCGCTGCCGTTCATCCGCGTGAGCATTTGCGCAGGCAGGCCGCGCAGATTCAAGCCGCGCGCGGCGTCGACGGCGACTTTGCCGGACAGGTCGAGCGCGTACGTGCCCTGCTCGGTCAGCCCGCCCTTCGCGCGCAGATCGCCGCCCATGAACTGTCCTGACAGTCCGTCGATCTGCGCCGTGTGGTCGCTGAAATGCACGGTGCCGCGCAGTTGCGACAGCGGCGGAACGTTGTCCACCGAGAGTTTGTCGTTTTCGAACGCCAGCGACCCCTCCACCGACACACGCACCTTCGGCGGCGTGACGCCCGGCGGCATCGGCGGGTTGCGCGGCACCGTCAGCTTGAGTGCGAGGGCGGCAGGGCCATCGGCGTGCAGCTTTTCGGTCTGATGTTTCGACAACCCGGCGAGCGCGCTGTTGTTCACGTAATCGAGCATGTCGGCGAGTGGTCCGTGGCCGCTGCCCGTGATCACGAGGCTCGACTCGCGCCGGCCAAGGTCGTCGATCTTGCCCGTCACCTTGCCCATCGCGATGCCCTTGTAGTGCGCACGGTCGACGTCGAAGCGCAGCAGCTGTTGCTGCAGCAGGAACGTGCCGTCGATGCCGTCGAACGCGGGCCACACGTTCGGCGTGCCGTTCTTCAGCGTGCGCGGCGGATACGGCGACGGATCGAAGCGTCCGCCCGTGAACGGCGCGACGATCTTAAAGACGCCCGCATCCGGATCGCGCGAGTAGGGAAATTTCTCAAGGTTGCCGTGAATCTCGATGGTTGCGCCGCGCGAGATGCCCGCCTGCAGCCCGTGCGTCAGATAAATCCGCAGCTTCTCGCTGATGCTGGTCGGCAGATAGCGCGTGATGCGCGTGACCTGCGCGCGCTCGAAGTCGGCTTTCAGATCGAGCGAGCCGCGCCCGCTGCCGACGTTCGAATAGCTGGCCGTCGCCTTGGCCGCCGTGTCCGCGTTCGACACCCTCAGCTCCGACACATCGACCTTGAACGCCTTATGCCGCTGGCCCGGATCGATGTTGGGCGAGATCGTCCACGTGCCTTTGCCGCTCAGATGATCGAAGGTGAGGCGCGGATCGTCGAACACACCGGGCAGCGTGAGCGCCGCGTTGGCCGTATCGAGGGCGATCGAGCCGTGCTTTTCGTCGGCATCGACGCTGCCCCACAGGTTCTCGACGCCAGGAATGCCCGCGCGCGGGTGAAAGCGCGCGGTGAGGCCCGGCGGCGGCTCCTGCGCGGCGACGCTGATGCCTTGCAGATCGGCCTTGAAGCGATAGCGGACGATCGGCTCCGCGCCCGGCTCGCGATGCTCGCTCGCCGCTTGGCCCGAATCGGGCTTGCCGCGCTCGACTTCGATCGTGTAGTTCGCGACCAGCCCGCGCGGGTTGAAGCGCACGAGGCTGTTCAGGAGGCGCGTCGGCAGCGGCAGCGCGCGGCTGAATTCCGCGAGAACGCCCAGGTCGACGCGGTCGCCTGAGATGCTGATCAGCTGACCATGCTGGACGCTCGGCATCCGGTAGCGGCTCGACAGTGTTTGCAGCGCGAGAATGCGTGCGACGGGCGTGCCGTCGTCGAGCGGCGGCTGGCCGAGTTCGGCGCGCAGGTTGTTGAGGTCGAGCGTCCATTCGTCGCCGTCGTGCGCGACCGCCCACGAAAAGCGCGCGACGGGCACGTCGAGCTTCGGCTGCGCCGGCTTGACCCGCAACGCGATGTTGCTGCCCGACAGCTCGCCCGACGCGGATCGCACGCGGCCCTGCCCGAACTGCAGCCAGATCGCGTTATCGATGCGGCCCGCGTACGTCTCGATCGGGAATTCGATATAGCGGGCGAGCATGGGCAGATCGACGGGGCCCGTCGAAATGTACGCTTCGCCCGTCCAGTTGATCGGCTTGCCCATTGCCGCGAGACGCGCATGGCGAAAGTTCGCGCGGAAGTCGAGCGGGCCGAACAGCACCTTGCCGTCAGGCGGCGCCTGCAGCGCAAACCGGTGGTCGTAGCCGTCGCTGAGGATGGCGAGGCGGATATTCTGCAGGGCGATCTCGGGCGCGTCGCGGCGCGCGTCGTGCCAGCGCAGCGTGCCGCCGCGCAGGATGATCGCCTGCTGCCGAAGCAGCCATGTGCTGAACGTGTCGTTGCCGGAATGGGCGGTCGGCAGCATGACGCCCGCGACCGTCAGCGCGCCGTCCGTCTCGCGTTCGACGAGCAGATCCGGCTGATCGACGATCACGCTCGACAAGATCGGCGCGAGCTTCCAGACAGACGACCACGACACCGTTGCGCTCGCATGCGGGATGCTCAGCGCGGTCTTGCCTTCGCGGTTGCGGATGGTGACGTCGGTGACTTCGAGGCCGGGCTGGAAGCCCGTCCAGTGCGGCGCGATCTTGCCGATCGTGATCTGGGCGCGGATTTTCTCGGAGATGGCCGACTCGATTTGCGGCCGGAACGAGTCGACGCGCGGCAGCACGATATAGCGCAGCCCGAGCACGGCGAGCCCGACGACGAAATACAGGAATAGCGCAACGACGAGCAGCACGCGCAACGTGTGGCGCAGCACCGCGTGATCGCTTCCGCCTACGGGCATGACGCGTCCAGCTTCGTGCGGGTCGGCGGATGAGTTTCGCTCGGACATGCTGCGACGGGGTAGGCGTATGGTAGTTTTGCGGTCTAACGACGAAATGTATCACACGGACCTGCGGCAAAGCCTGACAGGGGCGGCTTGTGTGCGCGAGGCCACACGGCGCGCCGGCGGGTTGCGCGCACGCATCGACCATCTGAAGACAGAAACCAGCAACGAACGAGCCAGCTCCTTGATGACCGAACCCTCCCTGTTGAGTTCCAGCTATTCGCACTACGCATCGCGCGCCTATGCGGCGCAACCCGATCTCGCGTCGCGGGTCGCTGCGCTGGCGGCGGCGCCCGTCACGCGTGCGCGCATCGACGAGCGCCTCGATGCCTTGCTCGCCGCGCTGCGCCCGTCGCCCGGCGCGCATCTTTCCGAAGATGCGCTGAAAAAGGCGCTGCGCCAGCTTCGCATGGAAGTGTTCTGCGCCGTCATGGAGCGCGATCTTGCGCGCGCCGCCGACGTCGCCGAAGTCACGGGCACGATGACCGATCTCGCGGAAGCGACGGTCCAGTGCGCGATGTCCGTCGTGTCCGCCGATCTCGAAGCGCTGTACGGCGAGCCGCGCGGTTCGCAGGGAGAGCGGCTGGCGCTGGGCGTGGTCGGCATGGGCAAGCTGGGCGGGCGCGAGCTGAACGTGTCGTCGGATATCGACCTGATCTTCGTCTACGAAGACGACGGCGAGACGACGGGCGGCCAGCGCTCGTCCATCGCGACGCAGGACTTCTTCACGCGCCTGGGCAAGCGGCTGATCGCGGCGCTCGCCGAGGTGACGGCGGACGGCTACGTGTTTCGCGTCGACATGCGGCTGCGGCCGAACGGCGATTCCGGGCCGCTTGTGTGCAGCCTCGGCATGCTGGAAGAGTATTTCTACGTCCAAGGGCGCGAGTGGGAGCGCTATGCTTGGATCAAGGGCCGGCTCGTGTCGGAGCACGACAGCGACGCGGCGCGCCGGCTGTCGCGGCAGCTCGACGCGATCGTCAAGCCGTTCGTGTACCGGCGCTATCTGGACTTCGGCGTGATCAGCGCGATCCGCTCGCTGCATCTGCAGATTCGCCAGGAAGCGCAGCGGCGCGCGTCGATGCGTCCCGACAAGGCCGACGACATCAAGCTTGGACGCGGCGGCATCCGCGAGATCGAGTTCAGCGCGCAGGTATTCCAGTTGATCCGCGGCGGTCAGGATGCGGGCTTTCGCGTGCGCCCGACGCTCGCCGTGCTGCGCCATGCGGCCGCGCGCGGTTTGATCGCGCCGAACGTGTGCGCGGACCTGTCGGCCGCGTATCTGTTTTTGCGCGAGCTCGAGCATCGGCTGCAATACCGGAACGACGCGCAGACGCACGCCATGCCCGTCGATCCCGGCGAGCGCGCGCATCTGGCCGGGGCGATGGGTTTTGCCGACTACCCGTCGCTGATGGCGACGCTGGAGGCGCACCGCGAACGGGTCGAACAGCAGTTCGACCAGATCTTCGCCGACAAGGTGAGCGGACAGGGCGGCTGCGGCGCGCCCGAAGACGGCGCGGGCGTCTGGGTCTGGAGCAGCGCGCTCGCCGACGACAGCGCCGACGAGGCGCTTTCCGCGCGGCTCACGGAGCTCGGCATCGATGCGCCGGGCGAACTGCTCGCGCGGATGAAAGGCGTGTGGCAGTCGTCGCGTTACGCGGGGCTGGCCGAGCGCAGCCGCCAGCGCTTCGACATCGTCGCGCAGCGTGCGCTCGAGGCCGCGCGCACGCTGGAGCCGCCCGAGCGGCGCGCCGGCATTCTCGCGCGCCTGTTCGATCTGCTCGAAGCCATTTCGCGGCGTGGCGCGTACCTCGCACTGCTGACGGAATATCCGCAGGCGCTGCATCGCGTGCTGTCGGTGCTCGGCGCGTCGCGGTGGGCAGCGGGCTATCTGATCCGCCATCCGCAACTGCTCGACGAGCTGCTCGACGACGAAGCGATGGCGAGTCCGTTCGACTGGCCCGAGTTCAAGCGCAGCCTGCGCCTGCGGCTCGCGGCCGCCGACGGCGTCGAGCAGCAGATGGACTTGCTGCGCCACGCGCACCAGGCCGAGGTGTTCCGCATTCTGCTGATCGATCTGGCGGGCAAGCTGAGCGTGGAGCATGTCAGCGACCGGCTGTCGGAGCTCGCCGACGCCGTGCTCGACGTGACCATCGAAGCCGTCTGGAACCAGCTCGCCAAGCGGCATCGCGAGGTGCCGCGCTTTGCGATCATTGCGTACGGAAAGCTGGGTGGAAAGGAACTCGGCTACGCGTCGGACCTGGATCTGATCTTTTTGTACGATGATCCCGACGACGCCGCGTCCGACGTCTACGCAACCTTCACGCGCCGGCTGATCACGTGGCTCACGACGGCCACGGGCGCGGGCACGCTGTTCGACGTCGATCTGCGGCTGCGTCCGAACGGCGAGTCGGGTCTGCTGGTCACGGATCTCGACGCGTTCCGCCGTTATCAGCTGCGCGAGGGCGACGCGGCCAACACCGCGTGGGTCTGGGAGCACCAGGCGCTGACGCGCGCGCGTTACTGCGCGGGCGATCCGTCGATCGGCGCGCGGTTCGAGGCGATTCGCGAGCAGGTGCTGACGACCCCGCGCGATGCCGCGACGCTCGCCGCGGAAATCGTCGACATGCGGCAGCGTGTCGAGGACGGACACCCGAACCGCACCGAGCTGTTCGATCTGAAGCACGATCGCGGCGGCATGGTCGATATCGAATTCGCCGTGCAGTATTGGGTGCTGCTGCACGCGGCGCGCGATCCGGAGCTGATCCGTAACACGGGCAACATCGCGCTTTTGCGCGAAGTGTCGCGGTTCGGGCTGATGAGCGGCGAGGAGGCGGATACCGTCGGCGCGGCTTACCGGACCTATCGGAAGCTGCAGCACAAGCTGCGGCTCGACGGCATGGAGAAGGCGCGCGTGGAGCCGCAGACGGTTGAAAAAGAGCGCGAGGCCGTGCTGCGGCTGTGGAAGCGGGTGTTCGGTTAAGGCGTGATGCGGGCGCGGCTTGATTGGGCCCGAGGCTGCGGGCTCGCTGGTGCTTCGTGCGTTTCGTGCGCTGCACGGCTGGCGCGGGTCGCGCCGCCGCGTTTGCAAGCCTCACGCCGTGGTCAGCATTTCCTTCGCGTGCTTGCGCGTGGTGGCCGTAATTTCCAGGCCGCCCAGCATTCGCGCGACTTCCTCGATGCGGCTCGCCTTGTCGAGCGACGTGACCGTGCTGAGCGTGCCGCCCTTGCCATTGCTGCTCTTTGCGACCTGGAAGTGACGATCGCCGCGCGCGGCGACCTGCGGCAAGTGCGTCACGCATAGCACCTGACGCTGCTCGCCAAGCTGGTGCAGCAGACGTCCCACCACTTCGGCGACGCCGCCGCCGATGCCCGTGTCCACTTCGTCGAAGATCAAGGTGGGCGTGGGGCTGGCGGCGCTCGCGATCACGGCGAGGGCGAGGCTGATACGCGCGAGTTCGCCGCCCGACGCGACCTTGGCGAGCGGCCGCAGCGGCACGCCTGCATGGCCGGCGACGCGGAATTCGATCTGCTCCATGCCATGCGCGCCGCCTTCGGGCTGCGGCACCAGCGCGACTTCGAAGCTGCCGCCCACCATCGACAGTTCCTGCATGCCCGTCGTCACGGCAGCGCCGAGCGCCTTCGCGGCCTTCGCGCGCGCCTTCGACAGCACCTTTGCTTCGGCGGCGTAGGCCGCTTTTGCTTTGGCTTCGGCGGCACGCAGCGCGTCCAGGTCGGCGGCGGCGTCGAGCTTCGCGAGCTGCTCGCGGCGCTCCTGATGTTCCTGCGGCAACGTTTCGGGCTGCAGCCGGAATTTGCGCGCGGTCGAATGCAGCGCGTCGAGGCGCTTTTCCACCTGGGCCAGGCGGTCGGGGTCGAGGTCGAGCCGCTGCGCATAGTGGCTCAGCGAATACGCGGCTTCCTGCAGCTGGATTTCGGCGGGCTCGAGCGCGGCCAGCGCGTCGTTCAGCGCGGGATCGATCTCGGCGAGATCGCGCATCTTCGAGACGATCGACGACAGATGGCCGATCATCGCGTCGTCGGATTCGGATAGCGCCGACAGCGCGCCCTGCACGCCGTCGATCAGATTGGCCGAATGCGACAGCCGCCGATGCTCGGCGTTGACTTCTTCCCACTCGCCGGGCTGCGGCGACAGCTTGTCGAGTTCGGCGAGCTGCCAGGCAAGGCGCTCGCGTTCCAGTTGCAGTTCGCGGTCCTTGCTCTGCGCGGTTTCGACGGCCTGTGCCGCGTCGCGCCATGCGCGCCACGCGCGGGTCACGGACGCCGTGGTGTCGAGCAGCCCCGCGTGGGTATCGAACAGTTCGCGCTGCGCGTCGGGCCGCATCAACAGTTGATGCGCGTGCTGCCCGTGGATATCGACGAGCATCTCGCCGACTTCGCGCAGTTGCGTGAGCGTGGCCGGCGTGCCGTTGATGAACGCGCGCGAGCGGCCGTTTGCATCGACCACGCGGCGCAGCAGCACTGTGTTGCCGTGCTCCGAATCGTCGGCGGCGAGCGCCTGCTCGTCGAGCCATGCGTCGACGAGGGGATGCGTGTCGAACTCGGCCGTGATGTCCGCGCGGGCCTCGCCCGTGCGCACCACGCTCGCATCGGCGCGCGAGCCGAGTGCCAGCGCGAGCGCGTCGATGAGGATGGATTTGCCGGCGCCCGTTTCGCCGGAGAAAACCGTAAAGCCGCTGTCGAATTCGAGGTCGAGCGCGGCGACGATGACGAAGTCGCGTATCGAGAGGTGGCGGAGCATGTTCAGTCTCTCGGATCGTCTTCGTGCGAAGGATACTCGTTCCAGTGCAGCTTCTTGCGCAGCGTCGCGTAGTAGCTGTAGCCGACGGGATGCAGGAAGGGCACCGTGTGACGCGAACGGCGTACGTCGATCGTGTCGTTCAGTTCGAGTGCCGTGAAAGACTGCATGTCGAAGTTCACGTTAACGTCCCGGCCCGAGATGATCTGGATGCTGACCTTCGACTCGTCGGGAATCACGATCGGGCGGTTGGACAGCGCGTGCGGCGCGATCGGCACCAGCACGAGCCCCTGCAGCTGCGGATGCAGGATCGGCCCTTGCGACGACAGCGCGTAAGCCGTGGAGCCCGTAGGCGTCGCGACGATCAGGCCGTCCGAGCGCTGGTTATACATGAAGCGCCCGTCCACCGACACGCGCAGCTCCGCCATGCCCGAGAAGCCCGAGCGGTTCACGACGACGTCGTTAAAGGCGAGTGCGTGGTAGATCGGCTGGCCGTCGCGCATGATCCGCGATTCAAGCAGCGTGCGCTCTTCCCGCTCGAAACTGCCTGACAGCATCTGCGGGATGATCTCGCGCATGTCGGAGAACGGAATGTCCGTGATGAAGCCCAGCCGGCCGTGGTTGATGCCGATCAGCGGCGTCTTGTACGGCGCCAGTTGCCGTCCGATGCCAAGCATCGTGCCGTCGCCGCCGAGCACGATGGCGACGTCCGCGCGCGCGCCGATTTCGGCGGGGCGCAGCGCGGGCCATTGCGAGACGCCGATCTCCTGCGCCGTCTCCGCCTCGAATGCGACTTCATAGCCGAGCTTTTCCAGGCACGTGGCGAGCGCGGTCAACGGCTCTCCGATGCCCGGCGTATTGCTGCGCCCGACGAGCGCAACGGTCTTGAACTGGCTGTTAGCTTGCATGCCGGCATTACACCATAGGTGCGACCTGAAAAGAACCGTCGACGGCAGCGGCGGTGCGGCGGCCCGGGCGGTTGCGCCGAGGCCGCGTTACGCCGTCCAGCCTTCGGCCGATTATCGTTAGAATGGTGAAGTCCTCATGACAGACGTGATGGCTGCATAGACAAATGCGATGCGGCTCGTGCGCGGGCGGGGTGCCGCGCGAGGTGCGCCGGGCAGCCGGCCGGACGCGCCGCGAGCCGCCGCGCGCTCGCCGCGATGCGGTGGTTACGCTAAAATTTTTCGCCATGCTAGATCCTCGCGCACAAACCCTCCTGAAAACGCTGATCGAGCGGTATATAGCCGAAGGTCAGCCGGTCGGCTCGCGCACGTTGTCGCGGTACTCCGGGCTCGAGCTGAGCCCGGCTACCATCCGCAACGTGATGTCCGATCTGGAGGAGCTGGGGCTCGTCATCAGTCCGCATACGTCCGCTGGGCGGATTCCCACACCGCGAGGCTACCGGCTGTTCGTCGACACGATGCTGACCGTCGAACCCGCCGCCGACGAAGATGCCGTCATGCGCGCCGTCAAGACCACGCTGCAGCCGGGCGAGCCGCAGAAAGTGGTGGCGGCGGCCGCAAGCGTGCTGTCCAACCTGTCGCAGTTCGCGGGTGTCGTGCTGACGCCGCGCCGCAGCCACGTGTTCAAGCAGATCGAGTTCCTGCGTCTGTCCGACAAGCGGATTCTGCTGATCATCGTGACGCCGGAAGGCGACGTTCAGAACCGCATCATGGCGACGCAGCGCGATTTCACGCCGTCTCAGCTGGTCGAGGCATCCAATTACATCAACGCGCACTTCGCGGGCCTGTCGTTCGACGAGGTGCGCCGGCGTCTTCGTGAAGAAATCGACGAATTGCGCGGCGACATGACGACGCTGATGCACGCGGCCGTCACGGCGAGCACGGACGTCACGGATACGGGCGAAACCGTGCTGATTTCCGGCGAGCGCAATCTGCTCGAAGTGGCCGATCTGTCGTCGGACATGGCGCGGCTGCGCAAGCTTTTCGATGTGTTCGATCAAAAGACGAGTCTCCTGCAGTTGCTCGATGTGTCCAGTCACGCGCAAGGCGTGCAGATTTTCATTGGAGGCGAATCGAACCTCGTTCCCATCGAGGAAATGAGCGTGGTAACCGCGCCGTACGAAGTGAACGGCAAGATCGTCGGCACGCTCGGCGTGATAGGCCCGACGCGCATGGCCTACAACCGCGTGATTCCCATCGTCGACATCACGGCGCGCCTGCTATCGTTGACGCTCAGCCAGCAATAGAGCAGATCCATCCGGCAATGCTGCGATGGTGTTCATCATGCGCGGCGTTTTTGGCCTTGCCAATTGGCCGAATGGCCAGGTATCGGCGGCAGACCGCGCCGCTATAATGAGCTTCAGTCCATTGCGTGCCGCGCGTCGCGCGGCTCTTTCCTTCTGCCTATGCGCTTCGATCTCGAGCGGCCGTCGCAGTCCGCTGCGGCACATCGTGTCGCCGTGTTGCTGATCAATCTTGGTACGCCCGACGCGCCCACGCCTCGCGCCGTGCGGCGCTATCTGGCGCAGTTCCTGTCCGATCCGCGCGTCGTCGAGATTCCGTCGTTGCTGTGGCAAATCATCCTGCGTCTGCTGATTCTGCCGTTTCGAGGCGTAGCTTCGGCGAAGAAGTACGCGGCCGTGTGGATGCCGGAAGGCTCGCCGCTGCGCGTGCACACTGAGAAACAGGTAGAAGGGCTGCGGCATCTGCTGCAGCTGAACGACTATTCCGTGATCGTCGATTACGCGATGCGCTACGGCACGCCCGGCATTCCCGCCATGCTCAATCAGTTGAAGCTGGCGGGCGCCGAGCGCATTTTGCTGATGCCGATGTACCCGCAGTATTCGTCGTCGACAACGGCCACTGCCTTCGACGACGCGTTCGCCGCGCTCAAGCGCATGCGCAACCAGCCGGAAATCCGCACGGTGCGTCAGTACGCGGATCATCCCGCCTATATCGCAGCGCTCGCCGCGCAGGTGAATCACTACTGGCATGCGCACGGCCGCCCGGATTTCGCGGCGGGCGACAAACTGGTGCTGAGTTTCCACGGCGTGCCGAAGCGCACGCTCGATCTGGGCGACCCGTACCACGAGCAATGCCAGCAGACGGCGTCGCTGTTGATGCATGCGCTCGGGCTCACGCCCGTCGAGTGCCGGGTTACGTTCCAGTCGCGTTTCGGCAAGGCAGAGTGGCTGCAACCCTATACGGCGCCGACGCTGAAGGAACTGGGTGCGGCGGGCGTGCGCCGGGCGGACGTGTTCTGTCCGGGTTTCACGGCCGACTGTCTGGAAACGATCGAGGAGATCGGCATGGAAGTGCGCGACGAATTCGTGCACGCCGGCGGGAAAGTTTTTCACGCGATTCCCTGCCTGAATGCATCGCACGCGTGGATCGCGGCGCTCGGCGAAATCGTTGCCCAGCACCTGCAAGGCTGGCCGGTGCAGGCAAGCGCGCCGCAAACCGTGCCCGTTGCCTGAATTGTCATGTCCGGCATGCAATCTGCATCCGGACGACAGCTAACGTTTGAAAAGCCTGAAGAAGGACCGATGAACTACAAGATCTCTACCGAACCGGGCGCTCGCTTGCGCATCGACAAGTGGCTGTGGGCGGCGCGCTTCTTCAAGACGCGCTCGCTGGCTGCTGATGCCGTCGAGAAGGGGCGGGTGCGGATCGGAGGTGCGACCGTGAAGCCGGCCAAGGACGTGCGCGTCGGCGATCGGGTCGACATCGAGATCGAACGGATCGTGTGGCAGGTGGAGGTGCTGGGCGTGTGCGACGTGCGCGGCCCGGCGAGCGTCGCGCAGACGCTCTATGCGGAAACGGAAGAGAGCCGGCTGCGGCGCGAGCAGGAGCACGAGCGGCGCAAGACGTATCGCGAGCCGACGGCGGGGCTACATGGCCGGCCGACAAAACGCGACCGGCGCGTCATCGACAAAATTTCCAGTGGGGGTTGAACAGTTGCTCGATGGTCGCGTGAACGCCGCCATATTCGGTCGTGTGGTCGTTCACTACCCCGGACATGCAGATGGTCGTGGTGCCGGCGACGAGTACCAATGCGACCACCGATATTGCGAAGGTCAGTTTCACGGTACTCCCCTTGGTTGAAGGCGGAAACGGGCTATTCAGCTGGTGGTAAGGCTGGCGTCAGGTTAGGGTTAACGTGCCTTTTCGGACGCACAAGTTGAGTTTAGGTCACTCGCGCAGCGCGCTCAATCTCAATATGATGCCGCGCTCGAAATGGTTGTTACGCCGCATTTCGTGGCCCCCGGACGGTGCAAAAAGCTCGGACGGGAGCCTTGAAATGCCGTTCGCGTGCCCTTATTTGCACCGTTAATGCGCGGCCGGCATGTTGTATCGGCGCCACGCCTGCTGGACAACGTCCCAGGCGAGTCCCGTTAGACTGCCGCCGTTTTTTGGCCTTCATTTTTGAAACTTCAGCGACATGGAAAACACGCAAGAGAATCCGACGAGCCAGAATCCCACGCCCGCCGACGACGCCGCGCGCCAGGCCGCAGAGGCCGTATCGGGCGAGGCTCAGGCCCAGCAGCCGGAAGCGGCGGCTGCCGAACAGCCCGCTCAGGCGGCACCCTCGGCGGCTGATGCCGCGCTGGCCGAAGCCCAGGCAAAGTTGTCCGAACTGCAGGAAAGCTTCCTGCGCGCAAAGGCGGAGACGGAGAACGTCCGGCGCCGCGGTCAGGAAGACGTCGCCAAGGCACATAAATTCGCCATCGAGAGTTTTGCCGAGCATTTGCTGCCCGTCGTCGACAGCCTCGAAGCCGCCGTCGCGCATTCGACCGACGATCTGGCAAAGGTCCGCGAAGGCGTCGAGCTGACGCTGCGCCAACTGACGGGCGCGCTGGAAAAGGGCAAGGTGGTGGCGCTCAATCCCGTCGGCGAAAAGTTCGATCCGCATCGCCATCAGGCCATTTCGATGGTCCCGGCCGATCAGGAGCCGAACACCGTCGTCGCGGTGCTGCAAAAGGGCTACGTGATTGCCGACCGCGTGCTGCGTCCGGCGCTCGTCACGGTCGCGGCGCCCAAGTAAGGCATCTGTCGCGTCATGGCCGGCATCCCCGTCGACAGCACCGCGTTCGCGGTGTTCGACATGCAGGAACTCACCGCCGATACCTTCGACGCTGGCCTTGAGTCGGCGGGCGAAGAACTGGCCGTGGTGTTCTTCTGGGGACTGGACTGTTTCAATTGCGAGATCGCGAAGAAGGCGATGCTCGCGCAGCCGGACGCGATTCGCGCGCTCGGCCTGCGCTGGTTTCACAGCAACGTCTATCAGCATCGCGATCTCGGGCGGCGCTTCGTGCTGCATGGGGTGCCGACCTGGTTCTTCTTTTACCGGGGCAAGCGGCTCGGCCGGGCCACGGGCTGGCATGGACTCGCGCAATTCGAAGCTGCAGTCGGCGCGGCTCGTGAGAAAATCCGCGCGGCCGGCGCACGGGCAACGGAAAGCGTCGGCGCGCAGGCTGCGTCGCCCGCTTCCGGCAGCGCGGCGGAGTCCGGCGCGCGCGGCAGACAGACCGATTGAAAAAATTTAATGACCGCATCGGTTAAGGGGTCTTGAAAACGATGCGGCTGCACTTATGTTGGGTGCAGGATGAAATTCAGGGGCGGGGCGCCCGGGGGCCAGATGGGCCAGCCAGCGATGCCCGCAGCGATCAAAGTCAGGAGATTAGTAAAAATGGGCAAAATCATCGGCATCGACCTCGGCACCACCAATTCGTGCGTGGCGCTGATGGAAGGCAATCAGGTCAAGGTGATCGAGAACTCGGAAGGCGCGCGTACCACGCCGTCGATCATCGCCTACATGGACGACAATGAAGTCCTCGTTGGCGCGCCCGCCAAGCGTCAGTCGGTCACGAACCCGAAGAACACGCTGTACGCGGTCAAGCGCCTGATCGGCCGCCGCTTCGAAGAAAAGGAAGTGCAGAAGGACATCGGCCTGATGCCGTACAAGATCGTCAAGCACGATAACGGCGACGCATGGGTCGAAGCGCATGGCAACAAGCTCGCGCCGTCGCAGGTGTCGGCGGAAGTGCTGCGCAAAATGAAGAAGACGGCTGAAGACTACCTGGGCGAGCCGGTCACGGAAGCCGTGATCACGGTGCCGGCGTACTTCAACGACAGCCAGCGTCAGGCCACGAAGGACGCAGGCCGCATCGCCGGTCTGGAAGTCAAGCGGATCATCAACGAACCGACGGCGGCTGCCCTGGCGTTCGGTCTGGACAAGGCTGAAAAGGGCGACCGCAAGATCGCCGTGTTCGACCTGGGCGGCGGCACGTTCGATATTTCGATCATCGAAATCGCGGACGTGGACGGCGAAATGCAGTTCGAAGTGCTGTCGACGAACGGCGATACGTTCCTCGGCGGTGAAGACTTCGACCAGCGGATCATCGATTACATCATCGGCGAGTTCAAGAAAGAGCAGGGCGTCGATCTGTCGAAGGACGTGCTCGCGCTGCAGCGCCTGAAGGAAGCGGCTGAAAAGGCGAAGATCGAGCTGTCGTCGGGCCAGCAGACGGAAATCAACCTGCCATACATCACGGCGGATGCGTCGGGTCCGAAGCATTTGAACTTGAAGATCACGCGCGCCAAGCTGGAAGCGCTGGTCGAAGACCTGATCGAGCGCACGATCGAACCGTGCCGCATTGCGATCAAGGACGCAGGCGTGAAGGTGAGCGACATCGATGACGTGATTCTCGTCGGCGGCCAGACGCGTATGCCGAAGGTGCAGGAGAAGGTCAAGGAGTTCTTCGGCAAGGAACCGCGCCGCGACGTGAACCCGGACGAAGCCGTTGCAGTCGGCGCTGCAATCCAGGGCCAGGTGCTGTCGGGCGACCGCAAGGACGTGCTGCTGCTGGATGTGACGCCGCTGTCGCTGGGCATCGAAACGCTCGGCGGCGTGATGACGAAGATGATCAACAAGAACACCACGATCCCGACCAAGCACGCTCAGGTCTATTCGACGGCAGACGACAACCAGGGCGCCGTGACGATCAAGGTGTTCCAGGGCGAGCGCGAAATGGCGGCGGGCAACAAGCTGCTGGGCGAGTTCAACCTGGAAGGCATTCCGCCCGCACCGCGCGGCGTGCCGCAGATCGAAGTGACCTTCGACATCGACGCGAACGGCATTCTGCACGTCGGCGCGAAGGACAAGGCGACGGGCAAGGAAAACCGCATCACGATCAAGGCGAACTCGGGTCTGTCCGAAGCCGAAATCGAGAAGATGGTGAAGGACGCGGAAGCAAACGCGGAAGAAGATCACAAGCTGCGTGAACTGGCCGATGCCCGCAACCAGGGCGACGCGCTGGTCCATAGCACGAAGAAGGCGCTCACCGAGTACGGCGACAAGCTGGACGCGGGCGAGAAGGAAAAGATCGAAACCGCGCTGAAGGACCTCGAAGACACGCTGAAGAGCGGCTCGGCCGACAAGGCTGCCATCGAAGCGAAGATCGAAACGGTCGCAACGGCGTCGCAGAAGCTCGGCGAAAAGATGTACGCCGACATGCAGGCGCAAGGTGCGGCGGGCGCTGCGGGCGCGGGCGCAGCGGCCGGCGCGGAAGCAGCGGGCGGCGCGAGCCAGCAGGCCGATGACGTCGTCGACGCCGAGTTCAAGGAAGTGAAGAAGGACTAAAGCCGGGTCGCTGTTCGAAGACCGCAAGGCTGCGCATGGTGAGATGCGCAGTCCGGCTGCAAGAAGGTTGGGCGCCTGGCAACATACAGGCGTTTGAACCGGTCACGCGCCTGGCGAGCCTTTTGGCTCTCCGGGCACATTTGTTTTATGGAGGGCGCGGCTTTTGACCCGTAATCGAGGGCAAAGCTGCTGTCTTACGAGTCGCGAGACTCCAGCATTCAAGAGGAGCCGCCGCGCCGCATCGCGCGGATGGCGTTGAACCGATATGGCGAAA
The DNA here is from genome assembly GCF_037126505.1 of Paraburkholderia bengalensis. NCBI lineage: Bacteria > Pseudomonadati > Pseudomonadota > Betaproteobacteria > Burkholderiales > Burkholderiaceae > Paraburkholderia > Paraburkholderia bengalensis. Next base: position 37,879 of record NZ_JACFYJ010000030.1, on the reverse strand, counting down.
CGGGATTACTACGAGGTTCTGGGCGTCGCAAAGAACGCGAGCGACGACGAAATCAAGAAGGCGTATCGCAAGCACGCGATGAAGTACCACCCTGACCGCAATCCGGGCAACAAGGATGCGGAAGAGCATTTCAAGGAAGGGAAGGAAGCCTATGAAATGCTGTCAGACTCGCAAAAGCGTGCCGCCTATGACCAGTATGGGCACGCAGGCGTCGATCCGAACATGGCGGGCGCGGGCGCCCAAGGCTTCGGCGGTTTTGCTGACGCATTCGGCGATATCTTCGGCGACATTTTTGGCCAGGCAGCGGCCGGCGGACGCGGTGGCCGTGGCGGCCCGCAGGTGTATCGCGGCGCCGATCTGCGCTACAGCATGGAAATCACGCTCGAGCAGGCCGCGCACGGCTACGACACGCAGATCCGCGTGCCGAGCTGGGTGTCGTGCGAAATCTGTCACGGCTCAGGTGCGAAGCCGGGCACCAAGCCGGAAACCTGCCCGACCTGTAACGGCTCGGGCGCGGTGCGGATGTCGCAGGGTTTCTTCAGCATCCAGCAGACCTGTCCGAAGTGCCACGGCACGGGCACCTATATTCCTGAGCCTTGCACGCACTGCCACGGCGCCGGCAAGACCAAGGAAACCAAGACGCTGGAAGTGAAGATTCCGGCGGGCATCGATGACGGCATGCGCATCCGTTCGGCCGGCAACGGCGAGCCGGGCATCAATGGCGGCCCGTCGGGCGATCTGTACGTCGAAATTCACATCAAGCCGCACACTGTCTTCGAACGCGACGGCGACGACCTGCATTGCCAGATGCCCATCCCCTTCACCAAGGCAGCGTTGGGCGGCGAGATCGAAGTGCCGACGCTCGCGGGCCGCGCGAGCTTCACGGTGCCGGAAGGCACGCAGTCGGGCAAGACGTTCCGTCTGCGCGGCAAGGGCATCAAGGGTTTGCGCTCGAGCATCGCTGGCGATCTCTACGTGCATGTCCAGGTGGAAACGCCCGTCAAGCTCACGGACTCGCAGCGAGAACTGCTGCAGCAGTTCGAAAAGTCGCTCTCGGAAGGCGGCGCGCGCCACAGCCCGCAGAGCAAAAGCTGGTTCGACCGGGTCAAGAGTTTCTTCGACTAAGGCATTCTGAAGTTGGCGGCATGCATGACGCCTTACGAAACGGCGGATCGCGAACCAGGCTCCGTGTTCGCGTTGCTGGACGACTGCGACTCGACGGCAAGTCGCCCGTCAAGCCGTTTATACACGGGCTTTCGGCACGAGCGCGTCTGCACTGACGGCGCTCAACTGGATGCCGTCTGCGCAGCGGCGTGCGCCGATGTCGACAGCGGCCTGTTCGCCGTCGTGCTCGCCGACTATGAATTCGGCCAGGCTTTGCAACAGAACACGCAGCGTGCCAACGGCGCGCTGCGTTTTTTATTGTTCGATGACTGCCGCAAGATGTCGCGAGACGAGGTCGACGCGTGGCTCGCGCTCTACGACAGCGGTGCCGTAGAGCCGTCGGTGGCGGGCATCGGCGGCGTGCAGGCGAGCGTCGACGAAGCAGAGTTCGGGCAAGCCATCGGGTCGATTCACGATGCCTTGCGCGCCGGCGATTCGTATCAGGTCAACTACACTTACCGGCTGAATTTCGATGTGTTCGGCGCGCCCGCTGCGCTGTTCCGGCGGCTGCGCGCGCGGCAGGCAGTCCAGTACGGCGCGCTGATCGCGTTGCCCGACGACGGCTGGATCGTGTCGTGTTCGCCGGAGCTGTTCGTCGACAAGAAGGGCGCGTCCTTGCGCGCGCGGCCGATGAAGGGCACGGCGCCGCGTTCGGCGGATGCCGCGGCGGATCGAGCAGCCGCCGACTTTCTGGCCAACGATCCGAAGAACCGCGCGGAAAACGTGATGATCGTCGATATGCTGCGCAACGATCTGTCGCGTGTCGCCGAGACAGGCACCGTGAAGACGCCCGCGCTGTTCTCGATCGAGCCTTATCAATCGGTGTGGCAGATGACATCGACGGTGACGGCGACGTTGCGCGCGCGCACGTCGTTCGCGGACGTTCTGCGCGCGCTCTTTCCGTGCGGCTCGATTACAGGCGCGCCCAAGCACAGTACGATGCAACTGATCGAGCAGCTCGAATCGACGCCCCGCGGCCTGTACACGGGCGCCATCGGCTGGCTCGACGCGCAGCCGGATCTCGGCGAGGCGGTTGGCAAGCAGACGGGCGACTTCTGTCTGTCGGTCGCGATCCGCACGCTGACGCTTGGCGCAAAAACGCGCGACGGCGCGCGGCGCGGCGAGATGGCATCGGCGCGGGTATCGTGCTCGACAGCGTCGCGCACGACGAATACGCGGAGTGCAAATTGAAAGCACGTTTCCTGACGGAGGCCGATCCCGGTTTCCAGCTGTTCGAAACGATGTTCGCGACGCGTGACGGCGGCGTGCGGCATCTCGACCGACATCTCGCCCGGCTTGGCCATAGCGCCCGCTGGCTGGGCTTTTCCTGCGACGAAGCCGACGTCCGCGCGAAACTCGGCGCGCAATGCGACGCGCTGCGCGGCGGCGACGCGCCGTACCGGATGCGGCTCACGCTCGACAAGAGCGGCACGGTGGAAATCACCCACGCGCCGCTCATGCCGCTGCTCGAAGAGACCGTCGGCGTGATGCTCGGTTGGGAACACGGATTCTCTGCGCTGCAGGCGGCCGATCCGCTGCTGCTGCATAAAACGACGCGTCGCGCGGAGTACGACCGGGGCTGGCGCGAAGCCGAATCGCACGATGCGTTCGACACGCTGTTCTTCAACGATCGCGGCGAGTTGACCGAGGGCGGCCGGTCAAACGTTTTCGTGATGCTGGATGGGAGATGGTGGACGCCGCCGTTGTCGTCGGGCGTGTTGCCGGGCGTGATGCGCGGCGTGCTGCTCGAAGATCCCGACATGCAGGCGGGCGAGCGGATTCTGACGCGTGACGATGTGATGAATGCGCAGGCGCTGATGCTCTGCAATGCGTTGCGTGGGGCGCTGCCGGCGCGGATTGTCGCTTGATGGTTTTAGCCGGCAACACGCGGCACGCGCATCAGGCGTGATGGCGCTGAAACAGGCGCCCGATCTATTCGGCGAGCCGCGCATGCCAGGTTGCGCCCGATTCGTGCGAATGGTTGGCGTAGTCACGGATGCTCGTGACGTCGATCGGGCAGAACGGGCTCATGGGCGTTACTCCGTCGGGGCGCGAGGCACGCATTGAAGAGAGCACGAAGATAGAGGACCCGGCTTTCACACCGAATCGGACCGCTCTTAAAAGACCGGCGATGATCCCACGGACCGATCCGACGTTGGGGCATAAAAAAGCGGCGCCATGCCGCTTTCTTGCGTCAGAACATATGTTCGGGCCCCGGAAACGTCCCCTCCTTGACGGCCCGCACATACGCTTCGATGGCGGCCAGAATGCTCGGCTGGCCTTGCATGAAATCCTTCACGAAACGCGGACGCTTGCCGGGGAAAATGCCCAGCATGTCGTGCAGCACGAGCACCTGACCCGAGCACTGCGCGCCTGCGCCGATGCCGATGGTCGGAATGCGCAATTGCTTCGTGACTTCAGCGGCGAGCAAGGTGGGCATCGCCTCCATCACCAGCAGTTGCGCGCCCGCGTCCTGCATCGCGCGCGAATCGCGCAGCAACTGGCTCGCACCCGCTTCCGTCTTGCCTTGCACCTTGAAGCCGCCGAACGCGTGCACCGATTGCGGCGTGAGCCCCACGTGCGCGCACACGGGCACCGAGCGCTCGACCAGAAAGCGCACGGTGTCCGCAAGCCATTCGCCGCCTTCCAGCTTCACCATTTGCGCGCCCGCCTGCATCAGCTTGACGGCGCTCGCGAACGCATCGGCGGGCGTGCCGTACGTGCCGAACGGCAAGTCGGCGACGATCAGCGCCGACGGCTTGGCGCGCGCGACGCACGCGGTGTGATAAGCGATCTCGTCGAGCGTGACGGGCAGCGTCGTGGATTGTCCTTGCAGCACGTTGCCAAGCGAATCGCCGATCAGCAGCGTGTCGACGCCCGCGCGATCGAGTAGTGCCGCGAAGCTCGCGTCGTAGCAGGTGAGCATGACGATTTTTTCGCCGGCGTCGCGCATCGCCTGGAGTTTCGGAACCGTGACGGCGCTGCGGCTCGTCTCCTGCAAATAGGTCATGGGTCAATCCGTTGGAAGTGAGACTGCAGGCTACAGCCACACGCTATAGCGCGCTGCCTTTGACAAAGAATTCCTTGCGCCCGCGCATCGCTTCGATGCGTTCGACGAGCAGGGCAAGATCCGCGTCGGAATCGAGCGGATTCAGATGTTCGGCGTTGACGGTGAGAACGGGTGCGCCGTCGTAGTGATAGAAGAAGTCGTTGTACGCGTCGCATAGCGAGCGCAGGTAGGCATCGGAAATCTGCAATTCCATCGGCACCGCACGCTTCTGGATGCGCGAGAACAGCACTTCGGGGCTGGCCTGCAGATAGACGATCAGATCGGGCGTGGGTCCCGGCTTGTCGAGCTTCGCCGAGAGCGCGCGATATAGCTGGTACTCGTCGTCCTGCAACGTGAGGCGCGCGAAGATGTCGTTCTTCTGCGTCATGAAATCAGTGATGAGGCGCGCGCCCGCCGTGCGCAGCGCGTCGATATCCAGCACCTGCTGCGCGCGCTGCAACGCGAACGCGAGTTGCGCGGGCAGTGCATAGCGGGACGTGTCGCGATAGAAGCGCTCGAGAAACGGATTGTCCTGCGGACGCTCGAACAGTTCGTGCATCGACCAGCGCTGCGCGAGGCGCCGCGCCAGCGACGTCTTGCCAACGCCGATCGGCCCTTCGATCGTCAGATAGCCGTGCGGCGGACGCAGGTCGGGCGCCGTCACGGTGAGGGGCGGCGTGGTGTTCGGCAGTGAACTCATCGGCAGGGGCCTTTGGGGGCGTTGTCAGCGGCGTTGTCACCGGCGTTGTCCGCCGCGCCGTCAGACCGAGCGGAGGAACCGGCGGCCGTATTGGGCGCGAGACATTGACACGGGGACTTCAGCTTCTCGATCCGCTGATCCATGACGGCGGCCAGAAACGCATCGGCGCGGCCGCGTTGCGGAATGATCAGCGTGGGCTCGATTTCGACGAGCGGGACGAGCACGAACGCGCGCTCCGTCATGCGCGGGTGCGGCACGATCAGGTCGGGTTCGTCGATGGCGTGTTCGCCGTACAGCAGGATGTCGAGATCGAGCGTGCGCGGCGCATTGCGAAAGGGACGTTCGCGGCCGAAGTGATGCTCGATCGTGTGGCACAGTGCGAGCAGATGCCGCACGGGCATCGTCGTGTCGAGCTTCACGACGAGATTCAGATAATCGTCGCCGCCCGCGTCGATCGGGGCGGTGCGATAGAAGCTCGATTTCGCGAGCACGGTGATGGTGTGCTGTTGTGCGAGACACACCACCGCGTCTTTCAGGGTCTGGCGCGCGTCCCCGAGATTCGCGCCGAGGCCCAGATAGGCAACCGTCATGGCATCACTTCCTGCAACTTGCGTTCGACGGCGCGTGCCCGAACCGCGTCAGTCCTCATGCGGGCCGTCGTGGCCCGCATCGTCGGCTGCGCGGTTTGCTGGACCCGTGCCGCCCTCCATTCCGTCGCCCTGTTTGCTGCGGTTTCGGCTATTGCTACGCCGCCGTCGTTTTCTGGGCGCCCGGTCCTTCCCGCCTTGCGAAAGTAGTGCTTCGCGCGCGGCAGCGTCTCCTTCGATGAACTCCGTCCACCACGAACCGACCGACTCATCCAGTTCGCCCGATTCGCAGCGCAACAGGAGGAAATCATACCCCGCTCTAAATCTTTGGTGTTCCAGCAGCTTCAGCGCGCTGCGGCCCGAGCGCTTTTCGAGCCGATGCTGCAAGCCCCAGATTTCGCGCATATCCGACGAGAAGCGCTTGTGGATAGCGAGTTTCTCGGTCTGCATGTCGAGCACGTCGTCCATCGCGCGATGCAGCGCGGGCACGGGGTATTCGCCGTTCGCCTCGTATTGCTGCCAGCGCTGCTGCATGTCGTGCCACAGCAAAGTGGCGAAGAGGAAGCCCGGCGACACCGGCTTGCCGGCGCGCACGCGCGCGTCGGTGTTGTTCAGCGCGAGCGTGATGAAGCGCTCGCCTTGCGGCTGTTCGAGCACGACGTCGAGCAGCGGCAGGAGACCGTGATGCAGGCCTTCCTTGCGCAGCCGCTGCAGGCACGCGAGCGCGTGGCCCGACAGCAGCAGCTTGAGCATCTCGTCGAACAGACGCGCGGCGGGTACATTGTTGATGAGGTCGGCGAGTTCGGTGATGGGCTCGCGCGTCGCTTCGTCGATCTCGAAACCGAGCTTCGCCGCAAAACGCACGACGCGCAGCATCCGCACCGGGTCTTCGCGATACCGCGTAGCCGGGTCGCCGATCATGCGCAGCAGGCGCGCGCGGACATCGGCCATGCCATTGTGGTAATCGAGCACGGTCTGCGTGGCCGGGTCGTAGTACATCGCGTTGACGGTGAAGTCGCGACGCGTGGCGTCTTCGTGCTGCTCGCCCCAGACGTTGTCGCGCAGCACGCGGCCGCTCGCGTCGACGGCGTGCGTGCGGCGGTCCAGCTCGTCGCGCTTCAGACGCTTGGGCGGCGCGGAATCGGCGGCGGGCGGCGCATCCACCAGCGCGCGGAATGTCGACGTTTCGATGATTTCCTGGCCGAACTGCACGTGCACGATCTGAAACCGCCGGCCGATGATGCGCGCGCGGCGGAACAGCTTCTGCACCTGTTCGGGCGTGGCGTCGGTGGCGACATCGAAGTCTTTCGGTGCGATGCCGAGCAGCAGATCGCGCACCGCGCCGCCGACGATGAACGCGCGAAAGCCCGCCTGCTGCAGGCCTTCCGTTACGCGAATGGCGTTGCGCGAAATCAGCGATGGGTCGATGCCGTGAATCTCGGAGGAGATGATGACGGGCACGTCCGGCTCAGGCACGGCGGCCGCGGCTGGCTTGCGCCGGGAGCCGCCTTTCGATGAAGCGGCTTTCGATGCAGGGCGGCTCGCGCGGCCATTGTGCGCGTGTTCGTCGCGCGCGGACTCGTCGGGTTCTGCTGACGGCGCGGTCTCGTCGACGGACTCGGCGTCCTGTCCGAACAGCTTGCGAATGAGTTTCTTGATCACGTGGGTTGAAAGAGTTCGAGGATGCGCCAGCCTTGCTTTTGCGCGTGGGCGCGCAGCGTGTCGTCGGGGTTGGTCGCGATCGGGTCCGTGACCTTTTCGAGCAGCGGAATGTCGTTATGCGAATCGCTGTAGAAATAGCTGCGCTCGAAGTCCGACCACGTTTTGCCTAGCGACGCGAGCCATTCTTCCGTGCGGACGATCTTGCCTTCGCGGTAGCTCGGCGTGCCTTTGGGGAAGCCGGTGTAGTCCGATGCCGGATGGCCGTCGATCGTCTCCACTTCGCACGCGATCAGCTTTTCGACGCCGAACGCTTCCGCGATAGGCGCCGTGATGAACTCGTTGGTCGCGGTGACCATGCAGCACAGGTCGCCCGCATCGCGGTGCTGGCGCACCAGTTCCATCGCGGCCGGGACGATTGCCGGCTTGATGACTTCATGCATGTACTGGTCGTGCCAGATTTTCAGCTGCGCGCGGGGATACTTTGCGAGCGGCGTGAGCATTGCCACGAGATACGCGTGAATGTCGAGCTTGCCGGCCTTGTAGTCGGCAAAGAAGCGATCGTTTTCACGCGAGAAGCTTTCGGCTTCGACAATGCCGAGTTTCACCATGAAGCGGCCCCATTCGTGGTCGCTGTCGGTGGGGATGAGCGTGTGATCGAGGTCGAAGAGAGCGAGATTAGCCATGGGGGACTATTTTACTTGAAGCGGATGACGAGGCTTGTAGCGCCGCACGGCGCGGATTGTCGGCGTTGTCCGGCGACGCGAGCATGGTGCGCAGCAGCGGCAGCGTGACGGCGCGTTTCTGCTCGAGAGAAAAGCGGTCGAGCGCGTCGAGCAGCGCCATCAGGCTTGGCATATCGCGGCGAAAATGGGTGAGCAGGTAGGCGGGCACGTCGTCGGCGAGATTGATGCCGCGCTCGCGGGCCGCGCGCTTCAACACGGCCGCCTTGCCTTCGTCGGCGAGCGGCGCGACATGAAACACGAGGCCCCAGCCCATGCGCGTGCGCAGGTCTTCGCGCACGTCGAGGCCCATCGGCGCGGCGTTGCCCGCGACGACGAGCGCGCTGGTCGGATGCGCGCGCACCTCGTTGACGAGATTGAACAGCGCGATCTGCTGCGCGCCCGACAGACGGTCGCAATCGTCGACGGCATACAGCGCGACGGTGGGATCGAACGCGAACGCCGCGAGGCTGCTCTGCGGACCGGCGTAGCGCGCATGTCCCGGCGGAGCGTCGTGCACGAGCGCCTCCAGCAGATGCGTGCGGCCGCTGCCCGTTTCGCCCCAGACATAGAACGTGCGGTCCGCGACGGGACCGGCCGCGAGCGCCGCGTCCAGTCCGCGCAGACGCGTGACCAGCTCGGCGTTGGCGCCGGCGAAGAAGTTGTCGAATGTCGATGGCGGCGGGGTGCCGAGATCGAGCGTCAGTTGGCGCGACACGATAGATAAGCCGTTAATAAACCCTAATCAGACCCGACCTGCGATCAGTTCTTGTAAAGCGAGCTCGACAGATAACTCTGCCGCAGCTCGCGGAACGCGACCGACAGGATCGCGCTCGCGGGTAGCGCGAGCAGCACGCCGAAAAAGCCGAACAGCTGGCCGAACGCGAGCAGCGCGAAGATAACCGCAAGCGGATGCAGGCCGATCCGTTCGCCGACGAGCCGCGGCGTCAGGAAAAAGCTTTCGAGTATCTGGCCGACGCCGTAGATCACGGCCACGGCGCCGAAGCCGTACCAGTTGCCGAACTGCAGCAGCGCGGCGAGCAGCGCGAGCGCGAGGCCCGTCGCGAAGCCAATGTACGGAATGAACACGGCGAGCCCCGTGAATATGCCTACGGGCAGCGCGATTTCAAACCCGGCGATGTACAGCGCAACGGCGTAGAACACGGCGAGCACGCCCATCACCAGCAACTGGCCGCGCAGATACTGCGACAGCATGTGATCCATGTCGCGCGCGAGGTGGATCGTCTTCGCGAACCAGCGGCGCGGGATGAAGCCGCGCACGCGCGCGAGCATCGCGTTCCAGTCGTACAGCAGGTAGAACAGCACGAGCGGCACCATGACCACATTGCCGACGATCGTGATCATCACGTTCGAACTGGTGCGGATCGACGTCCACGCGTACAGCGCGACCGTTTGCGCACTGCCTTCGAGCTGGCCCATCACCATGTCGCGGATGCTGACGAAGTCGAGCGAATCGCTCACGCCCAGCACGGCGAGCTTCGGCGTGAGCCAGCCGTGCAGATGCGAGAAGAACATGGGCACCTGCTGGCGGAGCTGCGGCACTTCCTTTTGCACGACGCCAAGCACGAGCAGCACCAGCAGCGTGACGATGAGCCCGAACAGCAGCATCATCAGCAGCGCCGCGATCACGCGCGGCACGCGGCGGCGCGTCATCCACGCGACGCCCGGCTGCAGGATATAGGCGAGGATCGCGCCGAGCAGAAACGGCGTGAGCACCGGGCTCAACAGCCAGAGCAGAATGCCCACGGCGAGCGCAATGGCAAGCCAGATGAAGGCGCGGCGCTGATAGGGCGTGAGGATCGGACTGTTTTGCTGCAAAACGGGGTTCCCTGGTGTCGTGTCGGCGTCTCAAATTCCAGCCACGCGGCCGGCATCGGGTAAAATCGCATTTTACCGACCTTCGAGCTCTCCCCCCATGAATCAACCGAAATCCGCCCCGAATTCCACTGATTCGGCCCAAGGTCTGTCGTATCGCGACGCCGGCGTGGACATCGATGCGGGCGACGCCCTCGTCGACGCGATCAAGCCCTTTGCCAGGAAGACGCTGCGCGACGGCGTGCTGGGCGGCATCGGCGGTTTCGGCGCGCTGTTCGAGGTGCCGAAGAAGTACAAGGAGCCCGTGCTCGTGTCGGGTACGGACGGCGTCGGCACCAAACTGAAGCTGGCGTTCCAGCTGAACCGGCACGACACCGTCGGCCAGGACCTCGTCGCGATGAGCGTGAACGACATTCTCGTGCAGGGCGCCGAGCCGCTGTTCTTCCTCGACTACTTCGCGTGCGGCAAGCTGGATGTCGGCACGGCGGCGACCGTCGTGAAGGGCATCGCGCAGGGTTGCGAACTGGCGGGCTGCGCGCTGATCGGCGGCGAAACGGCTGAAATGCCGGGCATGTACCCCGACGGCGAGTACGACCTCGCGGGCTTCGCGGTCGGCGCGGTGGAAAAGAGCAAGATCATCGACGGCAGCAAGATCGTGCCGGGCGACGTCGTGCTGGGTCTCGCGTCGAGCGGCATTCACTCGAACGGCTATTCACTGGTGCGCAAGATCATCGAGCGCGCGCAGCCGGATCTCGACGCCGATTTCGACGGCCGCACGCTCGCCGAAGCGCTGATGGCGCCGACGCATATCTACGTGAAGCCGTTGCTCGCGCTGATGCAGCAGCTCGAAGTGAAGGGCATGGCGCACATCACGGGCGGCGGTCTGGTCGAAAACATTCCGCGCGTGCTGCGCGAGGGATTGACGGCCGAGCTCGATCACCGCGCGTGGCCGCTGCCGCCGCTGTTCGGCTGGCTGCAGAAGCACGGCGGCGTGGCGGACGCGGAAATGCATCGTGTGTTCAACTGCGGCATCGGCATGGCCGTGATCGTATCCGCCGCCGATGCCGACACGGCGACGGGCCTGTTGTCGGCGGCCGGCGAGCAGGTGTGGAAGATTGGCGTGGTGCGCGAGAGCCAGGCAGGCGAGGCGCAGACCGTGGTGGTTTGATCCGCGTCGACAGACAGCGTGTCGAAAAGCCGTTTGGCCAGGTGGTCGGACGGCTTTTTTGTTTTTGCCCGCAGCGCGGTTGCCCGCGCCAGTCCGCGAGCCTTACCGCGCCACGGCCCGCTCGATGGCCTGCACCGCCTGTTGCGTCGCGTCGCTCGCGCAGCAATCGATCACCACGCGCTCCGGTATCGCGCGCAGCCACGTCAACTGCCGCTTGCAGAGTTGCCGCGTCGCAAACACGGCCTTGTCGCGCATCGTGTCGTAGTCGGTTTGGCCGTCGAGATATTCCCACGCCTGCCGATACCCCACGCAGCGCATCGACGGCAGACCGGGATGCAGATCGCCGCGCGCGCGCAGCGCTTTCACCTCATCGATGAAGCCGTGCGCAAGCATCGCATCGAAACGCTGCGCGATGCGCGCGTGCAGCACGCTGCGATCGGACGGCTCGAGCGCGATGGGCACGAAACGGTAACGCTTGGCCGCGTCCTGCTCGCGAGCGGGCGCGGCGAGCAGCGCCGACATCGGCTGGCCCGTCAGCATGAACACCTCTAGCGCGCGCTGGATGCGCTGCGAATCGTTCGGCGCGAGGCGCGCGGCCGTGACGGGATCGACGGCGGCAAGACGCGCGTGCAGCGCGGGCCAGCCTTCGCGCGCGGCATCGGCGTCGAGCGCGGCGCGCACATCGGCGTCGGCAGCGGGCAGGTCGTTCAGACCTTGCGTGAGCGCCTTGTAGTACAGCATCGTGCCGCCAACGAGTAACGGCACATTGCCGCGCTCGATGATCTCGCCCACGAGCCGCAGCGCATCCGCACGGAAATCGGCGGCGGAGTAGGCATCGGCGGGATCGACGATATCGATCAGATGATGTGGCGCGACGGCGCGTTCCTCCGCGGACGGCTTCGCAGTGCCGATGTCCATCTCGCGATAGACCAGCGCCGAATCGACACTGACGATCTCGACGTTCGCGCGCGCGGCGAACGCCAGCGCGGCGGCCGTCTTGCCGGAAGCGGTCGGGCCAAGCAGGCAGGCGATGGGCGGCGCGAGCGGCGAAGTGATCGGCTGGGGTGCGTGCTGCGTCATGACAGGCGGGGCGGACGTGGCGGACTTGGGCGGCGAGGGCGCAGGAACAAAGGCAAGGACAAGGGCATAAACGCGGACAGGGCGAAACCGCTCACTGCCCGCGCATGAACAGCCGGTCGAGATCGGCGAGCGTCAGCTGATACCACGTGGGCCGTCCGTGATTGCATTGATCCGCGCGTTCCGTCGCTTCCATCTGGCGCAGCAGCGCGTTCATTTCGTCGAGCGTGAGGCGCCGGTTCGCGCGCACGGCGTGATGGCAGGCGAGCGTGCCGAGCAACTCGTGCTGGCGTTCCGTTAACACGCGCGAGCCGCCGTACGCGTGCAGATCGGACAGCACCGCGCGCGCCAGCGCCTGCAGATCGGCGTCCTTCAGCAGCGCGGGCACGGCGCGAATCGCGATGCTGGTCGGCGACAGCACGGCGAGATCGAAGCCGAGCGCATCGAGCGTCTCGCGTTCTTCTTCGACGACACCGATCTCGACGGCATCCGCCGTCATCGAGACGGGAATCAGCAGCGGCTGCACGGCGATCGTGCGATCGGCGAGCGCGTTCTTGAACTGCTCATACAGGATGCGCTCGTGCGCGGCGTGCATATCGACGATCACGAGGCCGCGCGCGTTCTGCGCGAGCACGTAGATGCCGTGAATCTGCCCGAGCGCGAAGCCGAGCGGCTGCTCGTCGTGCGCGTCGAACTGCTGCGGCGCAAACGTCTGAGGCTGCTGCTGTTGCGCAAAGCCGCCGAAGGGTGGGCGCGCGTCGGTTTCGCCCGCCGTGTCGGGCGCGTCGCGCAGTTCGAGCGACGTCGAGCCGTGCGCGGTGCCCGCGCCGGTGTCCTTGCGCCCGAACAGCGCGTCATACAGCGCAAGCGGCTGTGCGACGGGCAGCGTGCCTTGCGTCATGCGCGCCTGGCGCAACCACGTGTTGCCGGGCTGCGTGCTGCCGCCGTCGCGGACGTTGAAGCCGCCGCCGAGCGGCGTCGATCCAAACGAGGCCGGCGTGCCCGGCGCAGCCGCCGGCGACGCGAACGGCATCGGCTCGATGCGCGCCGCGTGCCCGCCCGCCGTCGTTTCCGGCGACGCACCCGCATGCCGCGCGAGCGCGCGCTGCACGGCATGGAAGACGAACTGGTGGATCGAGCGCGAGTCGCGGAAGCGCACTTCGATCTTCGACGGATGCACGTTCACGTCGACGGCCTCCGGCGGCAGATCGAGGAACAGCACATACGACGGAAAACGGTCGCCGTGCAGCACGTCCTCATAGGCGGCGCGCACCGCGTGCGTGAGCAGCTTGTCGCGCACGAAGCGCCCATTGACGAAAAAGTACTGCTGGTCGGCGCGTCCGCGGCTTGCCGTCGGCAGGCCCGCGCAGCCGTAGACGGCGAGCGGTCCCGCCGCCTCGTCGAGGGGCAGATGGGCGGTTGCGAACGTTTCGCCGAGAATCTTCGCGACGCGCGTCGCGGGCTCGCTGGCGTTCCAGTGCTCGACGGCGCGCCCGTTGTGGAGCACCGAAATCGCGACGTCAGGCCGCGCGAGCGCGGCGCGCCGGATCATTTCGAGGCAATGGCCGAGTTCTGTCTGCTCGCTCTTCAGGAACTTGCGGCGCGCCGGCGTGTTGAAGTACAGCTCGCGCACTTCGATCGTCGTGCCGCGCGTGCCGGCCGCGGGCGATAGCGAACCCGTCTGCGCGTCGATGCGCGTCGCGTGCGAAGCGTTGCCGGTGCGGCTCGTAATGGCCATTTCCGACACCGACGCAATCGACGCAAGCGCTTCGCCGCGAAACCCGAGCGTCGCGACGGCTTCGAGTTCGGCGAGCGAGCGGATCTTGCTCGTTGCGTGGCGCATCAGCGCGAGCGCCAGTTCGTTCTCGGGAATGCCGCAACCGTCGTCGGTGATCGAAATGCGCTTGACGCCGCCTTCGTCGAGCAGGATGCGCAGCGTTTTCGCGCCCGCGTCGAGCGCGTTTTCGAGCAGTTCTTTTACCACGGAAGCGGGCCGCTCGACCACTTCGCCCGCGGCGATCTGGCTGATCAGCTGGTCGGGCAGCGGCTGGATCGCGCGCAGCGGGCGCGGCGCGGAAACGTCGTCGGCGCTGTCGGCGGCGCCCGGCACCGGACGGGCGTCGGGATTCGCTCCAGCAGGCGTACCGGCGGACGTTTCGGAAGAGTCGGGGATCGAGGACATGGCGAAATTATAGCGATTCGTCGCAGCGCGCCTGAACGTGCACACAACGCTCGACTTTTTTTCAAGACGTCATGGCACTTTCGGTATCATGGCGCGGTCAATTTCCTGCCCCGGACGCAAGCTCTCGTCGGCTGTGCCGCGCGAGCCGCGCCGCACGCGGCAATGTCGGCGGGCCGCTGTCCCCGTCATGTCAGCCATTCGTTTTTAGAGGACGATTTTTTGGACACGCTGCTGCAATTCATCAATCTTGTCCTGCATATCGACAAGTTTCTCGGAGTATTCATTCATCAGTACGGCGCGTGGGTGTACGCGGTGCTGTTTCTGATCGTGTTCTGCGAGACGGGCCTCGTCGTGCTGCCGTTCCTGCCTGGCGATTCGCTGCTGTTCATCGGCGGCGCGTTCTGCGCGACGGGCGAAATGAATATCGAGTTGCTGATTGTGCTGCTGCTCGCGGCCGCCGTGCTCGGCAACACGGTGAACTACATGATCGGCCGCGCGATCGGGCCGAAGGTGTTCAACTCGCACATTCCCGTGCTCGAACGGTTTCTCGATCGCGAAGCGCTGCGCAAGACGCACGACTTCTACGAGCGCCACGGCGGCAAGACCATCGTGCTCGCGCGCTTCATCCCTGTGGTGCGCACCTTTGCGCCGTTCGTCGCGGGCGCCTCGGAGATGAGCGTCAAGCGCTTCCAGCTCTTCAACATCGCGGGCGCGCTGTTCTGGGTGCTGTTGCTGACGCTGCTCGGCTTCTTCTTCGGCAACATTCCGTTCATCCGCCAGTATCTGAACGTGATCGTGCTGGTCGGGATCGGCGCGGCGATCGTTCCCGTCGTGATAGGCGCGGTGTGGAAGGTGTTGCGCAACAAGCGCCAGCCGGCGCGCCCGGCCGACAATCACAGCCGACGCTGACCGCCAGGTCCCACGCGCTCGCCGCTTTCACGCGATGCGGGCTGTGGGCCTAGGCATCCCGTCCCTCGGCGGGCATGGCGGCGCCGCGCCGTGCCATCGTCACAAGCCGCCAATGCTCACAGCCGTCAATGCGGCGACCATGCGCCGCTACGAAGCGGCGCGTCGCACGACAGGTGTCTCGGGTGTCGGATAGCCCGCTTCGCGGAATGTTTCCACGATCGCGCGGTTCGTATCGAAATAGACCTGCCAGTAGTTGTCGTTGTGCGTATAAGGCCGCACGCATAGCATGGGGCCTTCCGGCGTGAACGACAGCACTTCAATATCGGGCGGCGGATTCTGCGCGACATTGGGAATGTTCTCCACGGCGGCGCGCAGCCGGTTCGCCGCGTCGACGGGGTCCACGCCGTTCGCGACCTTCGCCGTCAGTTCGACGCGCCGCACCGGTTGCGCACTGAAGTTGGAAATCACGCCGGAAAAGATCGTGTTGTTACCGACGATGGTCAGCACGTTATCGGGCGTGATGATCGTCGTGCCGAACAGGCCGAGTTCCTGCACCGTACCCGTCACGCCGCCCGCCGTCACGAAATCGCCGACCTTGAATGGCCGCAGCACCTGCATGAACACGCCCGCTGCGAAGTGCGCGAGCAATCCGCCCCAGGCCGTGCCGATCGCGAGGCCCAGGCCCGCGAGCAACGCCGCGAACGATGTCGTCTGCACGCCGAACACCTGCAATATCGCGAGCACGAGCAGCAGGTTCAGAATGGCGCCGAGTATCGAGCCGAGATAATGCGCGAGCGTCGGGTCGACCTTGCTGTTGCGCCCGAGCAGCTTGCGCATCAGGCTGATGACGAGTCCGATCACCCATCGCCCGATGATCCACAGAACGATCGCACCGAGCACCTTGGTCCCGAAGTCGATGCCCCGGGTCATCAGAAAGACGCGTACGGCTTCGATATCCACGATTCCCTCGCTTGAGTAGTCGGTTGGCGTTTGACTGACTGCGTGCGCGCGGCGGCGCAGTGGACGCGGAACCGACCCGAAGCGAATCGGCAGGAAGAGGTGACGCCGCGTCGGTCGTGCGAGCTGCACGACGTTGTTATCGGTACGGCGAACGGCGTGGACTGGTGAAGTGTTCGAACTGATGCGATATGGTGCGATATGCGAGAAACGGTAGCGTACCTGCCGCCGCCTGCAATCATCGATTGTTATAGGCGACGGCGCCGCCGTTAGCAAGACATATTCCCGGCTGAAAAGGCCGCCGTCGTGCAGGCGAGGCGGCGGCATCGAGCCTACATCGGCAGTTGCGAACGGGTGTACGGCGAGGTGCCGATGATGGCGCGCGCCTGCGCGCGTTCGGCCGCCTTGCGGCTGCGCATGCGCGACAGGCCAAGCGCGACGCCGCACGCCGTCAGATAGGCGGCTGCGCGCACCAGGAAGGCTTCATTTGTGCTGAACCTGCCGTAGCGCGCCTGCGAATCGGCGAACACGAGCCAGGTCAACACCGTGTCGAACGCGAGCGCGATGGCGATGAAGACGACGAACAGCAGGTAAGCGTTCGCGTGCGTGCCGGGCCTGATCCTGTTGACGACGCAACAGACCGACAGCAGCGCGGCCAGGATGATCAGGTTCGAAATCAGATCGAGCAGAAAATTGATCATGACATGCAGATGAAAGCGATCGTTTGCGAATGCCGCTCGCAAGCGGTGATCGATATGCCGCAGCCGGCGCCCGGTGCGTAGCGGCGGGATCATTGCACGTCTTCTCATCTCGATAAATGCAAATGTACGGACTCCGGATCAAGACGTTGGAAGCGCACGACAGGCCGTGATTTTTCGCGCTTCTCGAAAAGCCGGACGTAAAAAAAGGTCTCCGGTTGCCCGGAGACCTTTTGTTCTTGCGGTTCGATCGCGGCGGCGAGTCGTTTCGCCGTCACAATCCGGCACGAATCGCGCGGCCTCGCGTTATTGCTCGAGCGGCTGTGGATCGAGCGGCTGTGGATCGAGCGGCTATGGATCGAGCGGCTATGGATCGAGCGGCTATCGCGCGAGCGTCTATTGGGTCCGTGATCCGGCGCGCGCGAAGTCTTCCGCGTCGACGTCGTAGCCCGACGGCTCCCAGCGGATCGAGAGCAGCGCGATCAGGCCGGCCAGCGGCGCGACGGCGATGATCCAGAACACGCGCGTATGCAGCGCGGCCGCGAGCACCGGGAACAGGAACAACGAAACCGTCGAGCTGGCGCGCATCAGCGTCTGGTTGAAACCGACGCCCACGCCGCGCAGCGAAGTCGGGTAGCTCAGCGACGCGAACGTCATGCTGTGCGAGCCCGGCCCGAAGCCCTGGCCGAACAGGAACAGCGCGAGCATCGCGATTGCAACGGCGACCTGCACGCCGCCCGCCGGCTTGCCGACCACCGCGAGACCGACGAGCGCGACCAACTGGCACGCGTAGCCGAGCACCGTGAGCTTCCATGCGCCGATCTGGGGCACCGTACGCACGGCAATGATCCCGCCGACGAACGCAAACGCGAGATTGAGCACCAGCGACGCAAGAATCGTCGTGAGCATCGACTGGGCGAGGAAACTGGAGATGATCACGGGCAGGCCGAACGCCACCGCGTTGTAGGCGAACGACGACGCAATCGCGATCACGGTAGCGAGCACCGTGCGCTTCCGATAGACGCCCCTCAGCAGCGTGCCGTAGTTCTTCCATGACGCGGCGCGCACATGGCTTCGCTTCGCGTTGGCAGCGGCATCCGGCGCGACGTCGGCATCGATGCCATAAGAACGCTTGAGAATCTGCGCGGCGCCTTTGAGATCGCCCTGGTTCGCGGCCCACACGGGCGACTCGCTCATATAGCGGCTGCGGATCACGATGATGGCGATCGCGGGCACGGCGCCGAAGCCGAGAATCAGACGCCACAGCAAGGGCTGATGCGATTCGGGCAGCGTCGCGTAGAACGCGAGCACGAGCAGATACGACACGCTGATGGCGGCATACCAGACAGGACACCACATCGCGACGCGCGCTGCCTTGTTGCCTTTGCCCTGGAGCCGCGAGAATTCGGCGAGAAACGCCATCGCGACAGGCAGGTCGATGCCAACGCCAAGCCCCATCACGAAGCGTGCGCCGCCCAGCACCCACGCGTTCGGCGCGAACGCGCATGCGAGCGCGGCGACCACGAAGAAGAACATGTCGGCCATGAAGACGCGATAACGGCCGATGCGGTCGGTCAAAAAGCCGCCGAGAAACGCGCCGACAATCGCGCCGAACGTAATCGCCGAGGCGACGAAGCCGGTGCCCGCGGGCGTCAGCGAGAATTCGCGCGCGACATCCTTGAGGCCGAACGCAAGTGCGCCGAGATCGTAGGCATCGAGAAACACGCCGCCGAGCGCGATCGCGACGACGATGCGCGCGTCGCTGCCGATGGCGGCGCCCTGGTTGACGAGTGCCGAGACGTCGGCGGCGGAACGGATGACAGGCTTGCTGTGCGTGCGCGACGCCGTCGAAGCGGCCTGCGCGACGCCTGGTTCGGGCGCGAGAGTAGTGGACATGCGGCTGCCGCGCGAAAAACGCGCAAAAAGAGCGGATCGTACGGGCGCGCCTGCAAGCCCGCCAACGTTATTTTTGTTATTAGCTCATGCCAGTCGTCATGCCGGATGCATCGTCCCGACATGTGGGAACGTGCTGCTCTTGCGGGCGTCAGTTCTTCGACAGGCTGTGCCGATGCGCTGCGCGATAATCGGTCGGCGAAATCGACAGGCGCTTGCGGAAAATCTTCGCGAGCCCGTCGCCGCTGCGCACGCCGCAGCGGCGCGCGATGCCGTCGATCGACATGTCGGTTTCCGCCAGCAGCAGGCAGCTTGCGTCGAGCCGCGCGCGCAGCAGATATTCCGACGGCGTGAGCCCCACTTGCGCCTTGAAGCGCCGCAGGAAGTTACGCTCGCTCATCTTCGCTACTTCGGCGGCTTCCGCTACCGAGATATGGCGCGTGTAGTTCTCGCGTATCCAGTGCGCGGCCGTCGTGATCTTGCGGCTGATGCCCTTTTTTTCATCGTCGTCGAGAATCGCGTCGAGGCGGCGCGACGCGCCCGACAGCGCCCGCTCCGAGACGAGCCGCGCCATCGGCGTGCCGTGATCGCGCTTGATGACGGTGAGGGCGGCTGCAATCGAACGAACGGGTGCGTCGACGTCGATCGACGCGCCGGGTTCGATCTGCCATTGCGTTTCGTTGGCGATGGGCGCGGCGGGCGTGCCCGGCGCGTCGGCGGCACCCGGCATGCTGCGCCAGCCGCGCCGCTCGAACGCGAGGTCGGCGGCGGCGAGCACGCCCAGGCCCTCGTCGAGCGCCTTGACGACGCGGATCTTCGGCGCGATGGCGCGCAGGCGCCGGATCAGCCGCTCGTTCGCTTTCGCGCGCGACGCGCCCGGGCCGCCGACGATGAACAGCGTATCGAAGCCGTTCAGAAGCGGCCCATTGAGGCTCTCGGTCCA
The DNA here is from genome assembly GCF_037126505.1 of Paraburkholderia bengalensis. NCBI lineage: Bacteria > Pseudomonadati > Pseudomonadota > Betaproteobacteria > Burkholderiales > Burkholderiaceae > Paraburkholderia > Paraburkholderia bengalensis. The sequence continues at coordinate 18,335 of NZ_JACFYJ010000030.1, read as the reverse complement.
TACGCGCAGCGAGCAGCTGCTGATGACGCTGCCGCCCATCTCGGACAGCATCACGATGGAATACGAGGGCTCGATGCCCGGATTATCGGCGCCCGACTCGTCGGCCTGAGCTTCGTTGGCGAGTCGGAATGCGTCCGCGAGCAGACAAACGTCGCTTAACGGAAATCGTTCAAAAACGAGAATACCGATACGTTTGACCATGTGCCCGACGTTGACGACTGCGCTCGACGAGGTTGAATCCAGCCACCGACTCACCGCGTGCTGATATCGCATCGTCTGTCTCCAGTGCCGAGGACGGCGAAAGAATGAAGGTCTGCGTGCCTTGCGTCCATCATAGGCCGACACTTTTGAGCGCTGAACATTCAAGTCGGAAAATACCGAGAAGTTGGCAGATCGGCTCGATATTCGCGGAATACGCTGGCGTATCGATGCTTGTCAATCAACTCATAAGAGGCGCGAACATGCTCAGCATACGCAAGGCGGTGTTTCCCGTGGCCGGTCTCGGCACGCGGTTTCTCCCGGCGACCAAGGCCAGCCCGAAGGAAATGCTGCCCGTCGTCGACAAGCCGCTGATCCAGTACGCGGTCGAGGAGGCGATCGCCGCGGGCATCACCGAGATGATCTTCGTCACGGGGCGCAGCAAGCGCGCGATCGAAGATCACTTCGATAAGTCCTACGAGGTCGAGTGCGAGCTGCTCGCGCGCGGCAAGCTCGCGCTGCTGGAGCTGGTGCAGAACATCAAGCCGAGCCACGTCGAATGCTGCTACGTGCGCCAGTCCGAGCCGCTCGGGCTCGGCCATGCCGTGCTGTGCGCGGAAAAACTGGTCGGCGACGAGCCGTTTGCCGTGATCCTCGCCGACGATCTGCTCGACGGCGAGCCGCCCGTGCTGTCGCAAATGGTGAATCTCTTCAACCACTATCACTGCTCGATCGTCGGTGTCGAGGAAATCGAAAAACACGAATCGCGCTCGTACGGCGTGATCGACGGCAAGCGCTGGGACGACCGGCTCTTCAAGATGTCGGGCATCGTCGAAAAGCCCGCGCCGCAGGAGGCGCCGTCGAATCTCGGCGTGGTCGGCCGCTACGTGCTGATGCCCGCGATCTTCGAGCGTCTGCGGCGCCAGCAGGCGGGCGCGGGCGGCGAGCTCCAGCTGACGGACGCGATCCAGGCGCTGCTCGGCAGCGAGCAGGCGCTCGCGTATCAGTACCACGGCAAGCGCTATGACTGCGGCAGCAAACTTGGCTATCTGAAGGCGACGGTCGAGTTCGCGCTGCGCCATCCCGAGGTCAAGGACGCATTCGATGCCTATCTGCGCGGTCGCATGAGCGGCGAGCCCGCCGCGCAGGGCGAGGGCCCGCAGGAAGTGCTCGCCGATCTTCTCTCGCGTGTCTAGCGCGCGCGGGTTCATGGCGCGCGCGCCTGAGACCGCTTGATAGCGCTCGAGCACAGCACGGCGCGGCGGCATGGTCCGCCGCGCCGTTTTCATTCGACGGCGCTACACCCTTCGCGCTTGTTGCTCCTGTAGCTCACGAGCGCAGACGCGCGTTTCCGTTCGGGGACTCGATATGGGGCGACGCAGCGCCAAACGCCCCGTTCGCGCGAATCAGCGGAAGTACGCCTTGGTGTTCTCGTGCACGTCGTCGCGCGCGAGCAGCGCTTCGGGCGTGAGCCAGATGTAGCGGCTGTGCTGATCGAAGCGGCCGACCGAGGCCGTGTTCTCGAGCGTCAGGAAATAGGCGATCACGACATAGTGCGTAGTGATTTCCTCAGCGCCCGCAAAATTGTCCTTGTACAGATGCTCGAACAATCCGCCGAAGCGCGCGGCCGAGCGCTCCATTCCGGAGATGCCCAGCTCCGCGTCGACGATGCGCGTGAAGGCGGCATCGAGCCGCTCGTTCTTGCAGATGCGTCCGCCCGGCACGAACCACGTGCCGAGCGCTGGCCGGTTGCGTCGATGCCCGACGAGCACGCGGCCCGCGTAGTCCGAAACGATCAGGTCGATCGACACGAGCGGCGTCATTCGCACGACCTGAAGAAAATCGTCTGCTTCGAGAAAATCGGCGCAAGTGGCGGCCATGTCGCTGTCTCGTCGTGTGGTTTGTTTGAGGGATGAAGCCGTCTAATGCGGCGTGCCGTCTCTATTGGTCCCGGTCGCTGGTGAAGAGCTTCGATGTGGTGCCGAACAGCAGGGCAATCACGACGACCACCCCCGCGCACAGCAGCAGCGCGGCGGCCAGCATCGCAACCACCACTACCATGATCCAGCCCAAACCGGTCATTCCACCGCTCCGTTGTCGTAGCGCGCGTGCGCCGCGACGCTTGCGGCATTGACGAGAGTCTAGACGCAGCAATAATTTGCCGTGCTGTCGCCTGACGCCTAAATCCCGTCTCGTATGGCCAAATCGTCGTGCCATGCATGAGCGGCGGCGGACCCTAGCATGGCCCGCTGCTTCGCTGTCCACACGAAACCCAAGCCCGCGCGATGCCGCTCACGGCGCGACGTAACCCGCCGGTGTCGTGACGTTGGCCTTCATCACGCTCGCATTCGACGACACCACATACACGGGCGATTCCGTCAGCGCGAGCGTCACGTAGCCGTCCTCGTATGCGACGCTCGTCGGATTGCCCATCATGTCGAACACGGTTACCTTGCCCGCGCTGCCCGGCGCGTCGACCTGCAGACGCCAGTTCACGCCCGCGGCGGGATCGAAGTGCGTCGACTTGTTCCACTTCGCGTTGTCGTGCGTCCAGGCGGCCGTGATGACCTTGCCGTTGTTCAGACGCTGGAACGCGTAGGCATATACGTTGGCAGGCGTGCGTTTGATGGGCCCGAGGGTCGCCGTGCCGTCGATCAGCCGCGTCATCGCCGCAATCGCCGAAGCGGCCGGCTTCGGGCTGATCGTGCTGGGACCATATGCGCCCTTCGGATGATCGAGATCGAAGAACACGCCGTAGCCTGGCGTGGCGTCGGGGAAATCGTTCGCGTAGAAAATGTAGCTGACGTCCGCGCCCTCGCCGAGCAGGATCAGATGCGTGCGCGCGACCACGGCGCCTTGCGCATACAGCACGTCGCCCGAAGGGTAGTGCGGCCCATACTGCTCGCCGACGTCGTAGCTGATGCCTGTTTCCGTCGCGAACAGTTTCGCGCCAGGACGGTACTGATCGGCCATGACGCGGCGCAGCGCGCGCATCGATGTCGGCAGCGCATAGCGGGCCTGTTGCGGATCGCTTGCGTTCATCAGACGCTCGGGCGGATGCGACGGGCTGTTGCCGTTGGGATCGTAATAGCCGTGGATCGCCACGCCATCCAGATACTTGGCCAGGCCGAGCGGCGCGAGGCGCTTCAGCGATTCGATGTTGCCATCCACGGAGCCATACGTCGGGCCCATCACGACGCCCGTCGGATCGGTTGCGTGAATGCCGTCGTAGACGGCCTTGTACAGCTCGACGAAGTGCGCATCGGTGTCTTTCCACGGCAGGCCGCCGCCTTCATCGGGTTCCCACGTCACCTGATAGTAGTTGCTCTGTTGCGTCGGAAAGACCGTTGCGCGCACACGATTCGATTCGGTGCCCACACGCTGCATGTATTCGCGCAGCGCGCTCGTCGACTTCGGCAGATAGCTGTGCGTCTGTTTGCCCGTCGGGCTCGCCCAGCCCGGAAAGCCGTCCAGCTGGATGAGCCGCAGCAGGTCGCCTTTGCGCAGCCACGGCTCCAGTTGCCGCGTGGCGGGATTAAACGTGTCGGCGCGATCGGGTTCTTCCCTGTACCAGTTGCGGTTGTCGTTGATCCACGCGAGGCCGAGCCGCGTATAGAGCGGGCGATAGCCGTCGCCGTCGCAGCAGTGCTGGCCGGGTCCGATATAGGCGCTTCCCTGGCCGCCGAAGCGATGCCAGTCCGCGCGCGCGAAATGCACAGGCGGCACGCTCGCCGACACGTCGGGCAGCACGCCGAACGTTGCGATGCCTTCGGGGCGCGTGCCGCGCGACGGCAATTGCCCATGCGCCTGTTCGAGCGATGCCGACACGGCGAAATAGCCGGCTAGCGACGATACGCAATTCAATGTCGCCTGATGCGCGCCTGGCGCGACGCCATAGGTTCCGCTTGCCCGCACGGCGCCCCACGCATCGCGTATTTGCCATGCGAGCTTGTCTTCACGCGACGCGCGCGTGGTGATGACGATCGGGAACGAACGGTCGAGCGGAAAGAGCCGGCTGCCGTCGCTGTTCGGCGTGTCGGCTTCGATGAGATCGCCGTTGGCGTTGGCCGCCGCTGTTTCTGTCGAACGGTTGCAACGCAGTACCTGGGAATTGGCTGCGTGCGGCGGCGCTGCTGGCGACGGCGCTGTCGTTGGCGGCACGCTCGCGTCGGAGGCTGTCTTGGTGTCGGCGCGCTTTGCGCTGGCTTCGCTATCGGCCGACGCCTGGTCGCAACCGCTCGCCATCGCTATCGACAGCGCCACGATCATCAGGCGAAAAGCGGGCGACGTACTGCGTGAAATTGAGCATCGCGGATGCGATGCGCGTGTGCTACCGGTTCGATGGTCGCCATCAGTCATTATTTCTCCAATAGGTATGGATGACCGGCCAAACGCAATTGCGCGACCAAGATTACACCGTCGACTTAGCAGGAATTCGACGTTTTCTAGTGTGGGGGCGCAAGTTTCGTGGCGGATGGATGCGAATGTTGCGTCGGTGCGACGCTGGATCGTGGCGTGAGATGACTAGAGCGGTCCATCCGCCTCGCATGAGCGCTGGCCACCGTACGACAAGGTCTTGAGGAGTCCTGGCGCGTGCCCACGGACACCTCTTTTGCCCGTTTGGCTGCCCCTTGTTAGCGCCCATGCGACTTCTTGCAGTGCCTGGTGTTTCGCGTTTGAAACATTAATCGATTTATTTATGGGGGAACTCAAAAAGAAATAGAAGAAATTATTCGGATTGCCTTTGGCTTTCTTATAATTCCTAATTCGTGCACTTGTGTGCGAGATTTCATCATATCAATAAAGCTTTGATTTCACATAATTGGAATGACTATTTGCGCCGAATTCCGGTTATAAGCGATCCGTTACAAGTAACTATTGCAGGGCGAATTGTAAAACCGAAAAAATTGCTGCGCATTTGATATGAGGAAATGGCTATTGCAACAATTTGTAACGCTTTGTACGAGGCCTGGCGTGATGTTTGACGGTATCTCGTTCGTCTTATGAGATGTTGAAATTGGCAAGGGAATTCGGGTCGCGATAATCGGCTTTGCTGATTGCCGAAATCCGGGTTGAAAGGCTTTGTTCGTCCATCGGACCGAATACGCCAATACATCGTCAGTTTCAGTCAGTAGCCGCCGGGATTGTTTTTTTAATGCGTATGATGCACTGCACATCGCATGCATTTATCTGTTTCTTTCCACGCCGGAAAGGGCAAGGGGGAAGAGTCATGGCGTATGCAAGTCTGGAATCTCCGATGGTCGGCTGGGTACGAGCGCCTGAGCGCAGTGCGCACTACGCGACCGCCACTCGCCACATTGCAATTCTGCTGTTCGACGGATGCTCCCTCCTTGGCGCAGGCATCGTCGCCGAGGTATTTCACGCAGCAAACGAACTGTCCGCATCCGCCAGTCACGGCTGGACTTACGACGTCAGCTTTCTCTCCGCGGCAGGCGGCAATATCACCTGCTCGTCATCCATTCGCGTCTGGACGGACGGACTCGACGCGCGCCATTACATGGGCTTCGATGCGCTGTTCGTGGCGGGCGGCAAAGGCGCGCGCAGCGCGGCCCGCGACGAACGGCTCATTGCGTGGTTGCGTCGCGTGCATGCGAACACGAGCACCGTGCGCCCTATCGGCGAAGGTCGCTCGCTGCTCGACGCGGCCTGCATCAACGGCTCGGCGCAGCGCGACTTCGGCAGCTACACGGTGCGCGAAGAGCAGGACGAACGTAACGGCAGCGAAGCGAACGACCGTCTCGAATCCATGAAGAGTGCGCTGATGCTGATCAAGCGCGATCTCGGCATCGACGTCGCCCGCAATGTGGCCGAACGCCTGATGCCCGACGCCGGCGACAGCCTGATGTCACTATTGGGCGACAGCACGGGCAAGAGCCCTGCCGACAAGGTGCGCGCCGCGGCGCGCTGGCTGCAGGAAAACTGTCAGCGTTCGATCTCCATCGCCGATGCCGCCCAGGTGGCCGCGATGAGCGAACGCAACTTCCTGCGCCGCTTCAAGATGGAAGTGGGCGTGACGCCCTCCGATTACCTGCTGCACGCACGTCTTGCGATTACCTGCAGCCTGTTGACCGACTCCGAACTGCCCGTCGACAAGATCGCGCGGCGCACGGGCATGGGCAACGGCGACCGCCTCGCCAAGATCTTCCGCAAAAGAATGAAAGTCTCGCCGACGGAATACCGGATGAAAACCCGGCGCGAGGCAGGCATCTAGTCGCGCACGAAACGAGAACCATTCGGATCGTCATGCCTCGCCGTCAAAAGCAGACATTAAGGAGTACATAAATGATAGTCGACGAGAACAATCCGACGAATGCGTCGGCGCCGGGCAACCCATTGCCGGACTGTACGCATATCGTGCCCGTGATACTCGCGGGCGGCTCGGGCACGCGGCTGTGGCCGATGTCGCGTGAGAACTTCCCGAAGCAGCTGATCGGCGTCGTCGGCTCGGAGTCGCTGCTGCAGGACACCGTGCACCGGATGGAAGGTTTCCCGGCGGGTTGGGAAGTGTCGAACGCACCTATCGTCGTGTGCGGCGAGGAGCATCGCTTCGTGATCGCCGAGCAGTTGACGTGCAACGGCTGCACACCGCGGCTCGTGGTCGAACCGGCGCGCCGCGACACGGCGCCCGCGCTTACGCTGGCGGCCGCGCTGGCCTGCGCGAACGGCGACGACGCGATTCTCGTCGTGATGCCCGCCGATCACGCTGCGCGACGTGCGCGCGCTGCAGCGCGCGCTTCAGGTTGCCGCGCGCCATGCGCAGCGCGGCTCGATTGCGACGCTCGGCGTGCCGCCGCGCGCGCCCGAAACGGGCTTCGGCTATATCCGCGTCGGCAGGAAGCTCGACGACGATGCGCGCGAGATCGACGGCTTCGTCGAAAAGCCTGCTGCCGAACTGGCAAAGCAATACGTCGCGCAGGGTTCGTACTGGTGGAACAGCGGCATCTTCATCGTGCGCGCGAGCGTGTGGCTCGCGACGCTGCAATCGCTGCAGCCCGACATGCACGCCGCGTGTCTCGCGTCGTTCGTGCAAGGGAAGTTCGACGGCACGACGTTCCGGCCCGCCGCCGACGCGTTCACGCGTTCGCCCGCCGACTCGATCGACTACGCCGTGATGGAGCGCCTGAATGCCTCGGCAGGCTGGACCTCCGCGGGCGTCGTGGTGCCGCTCGACGCGGGCTGGTCCGATCTCGGCTCGTGGGATGCCGTGTGGGCCGCGCAGCCCAAGGATGAAAACGGCAACGTCGCGCGCGGCCGCGTGATGTTCGAAGGCGCCGTGTCGAGCTATGCGCATTCGGAAGGGCGGCTCGTCGCGTGCGTCGGTACGACGAACGTGGTCGTCGTCGAAACGGCGGACGCCGTGCTGGTCGCCGATCGCTCGCGCGTGCAGGACGTCAAGGGCCTGGTTGCGCGCATCAAGGCGCAGAAGGCGCCCGAAGCCGACGCGCATCGCAAGGTGCGCCGTCCGTGGGGCTTCTACGATTCGATCGATCACGGCGACCGCTTCCAGGTGAAGCGCATCGTCGTCACGCCGGGCGCGAAGCTGTCGCTGCAACTGCATCACCATCGCGCCGAGCACTGGATCGTCGTGCGCGGCACGGCGCTCGTCACGCGCGGCGAAGAGCAGTTCCTGCTGACGGAAAACGAGTCCACCTATATCCCGCTCGGCGTGCGTCACCGGCTCGAAAACCCGGGCAAGGTGCCGCTCGAGATCATCGAGGTGCAGTCGGGCTCGTATCTGGGCGAAGACGACATCGTGCGCTTCGACGACACCTACGGACGCTGCGGGCAAACGCAGACCCAAAGCCAGTTGCCGGCCGACAGCCAGCAACAGGGGCAGGGCGAGAGTCAGGGCGCGGGGCAGAGCCCGACTCGCGCCGCGGGCTAGATCCGCGGCGTCGCAGCACGCACCACCCGAACGACAGGTAACGAACGACGAATGGCAGGGTGAACGATATGCGGGACTTACAGGACTTTTTCGCGCGGGTCGCAGACGTGGCGCTGATTCTGCTGGGCGCCGTCGTCGCATCGCAGATCCGCTTCGACGAATTCTCACAGCGCGGCTTCTACGACGCGTTCGTTCTCTTCTCCGCGGCATTCGCACTGGCGATGTTTCCGGCGTTCGGCGTCTATGCATCGTGGCGTGGCCGCTCGAAGCTCGCACTCGCGGGACAGGTTGCCCTCGCGTGGGTGGTCGTGCAGGGCTGCGCGCTCGCGCTGATGTATTCGCTGCATCGCATCGACATCGTGTCGCGGCTGTGGTTCGCGTACTGGACGGCGATGGCGGGCGGCCTGCTGATCGCGTGGCGGCTGATCGCGCATGCCGTGCTCGCCCGCGCGCGCCGCGCCGGCTGGAACCTGCATCAGGTGGCGATCGTCGGCAGCGGCGGGCATTGCGACCAGATCCTGCGCCGCATCGAATCGCAGCCGGCCACGGGGTTTCGCGCAACGGCCGTGCTCAACACGCATCCTGAGGATTCGCCGCTCACCAACCCGCGCGTCAATTGCTTCGATTCGCAGCAGGCGTTCGCCGACTACGTGCGCAGCAACGACGTGCACGAACTGTGGCTCGCGCTGTCGCTCACCGACGAGCGCACGATCTTCCGTCTCGTCACGGAGTTTCGCAACGACCTCGTCAACATCCGCTTCATGCCGGACGTGCGCAGTCTTGCCCTGTTCGACACCAGCAGCGTGATCGATCTGCTTGGCGTGCCCGCCATCAACCTGGTCGCGTCGCCGCTGTCGTCGCGCGCGCTCTTCAAGAAAGAGCTGTTCGACCGCGTGTTCGCCGCGTGCGCGATCATCGGCCTCGCGCCGCTGTTGATCGCGATTGCGATTGCCGTGAAGGTGTCGTCGCCGGGGCCCGTGTTCTTCCGGCAAAAGCGCAAGGGCGCGGACGGCCGCGTGTTCAGGATCTACAAGTTCCGCTCGATGCGCGTGCATACCGAGGAAGCCGGCAAGGTCAGCCAGGCGACCAAGGGTGATCCGCGCATCACGCGGGTGGGCGCGTTCCTGCGCCGCACCAGTCTCGACGAGCTGCCGCAGTTCTTCAACGTGCTGCGCGGCGATATGTCCGTGGTCGGGCCACGCCCGCACGCACTCGAACACGACGATCTGTATCAGAAGGTCGTGGCCGGCTATATCCATCGGTATCGGATCAAGCCGGGTATTACAGGCTGGGCACAAATAAATGGTTTTCGTGGCGAAACCGATCGCATCGAGAAGATGGAGCGGCGCGTCGCGCATGACCTGTATTACCTGGGGCATTGGACGTTCTGGCTCGACATGCGGATCATCGGCGCCACGATCGTCAAAGGCTTCATTCATACCAACGCGTACTGAGTCGGGGAGCAAGCCAATGAAAAAGGACCAAGCTCCCTCGTTAGGAGGAACTGCCATGAATCGCATTCGAACAGGCGTATGCGTCCCGTTATTGCTGTCGATCTCGGTGGTGTTTTCAGCTTGCAGCATCGTTCCCGGACAACGAATGGTTTCGCCGCCCACGCTGCCCGAAACGGGCGGCGAGTACAGCAGCGAGCCTGAACAGAACGTCCAGATTCCCGTCACCGACATCAACCTCAAGCTGTTGCGCGACATGAAGGGCCAGACGTCGGAACTGAACCAGCAGATCGCCGGGCTCTTCAGCCCGAAGGCGCCCAGCTACAAGCTCGGGCCGGGCGACGTGCTGCAGATCACGGTCTGGGATCACCCTGAACTGGCGGCCGCGCTCGGCCAGCCGGCGCAGCAGCTCAACAAGAGCGACCCGGGCCTCGGCTTTCTCGTCGACGCCGACGGCAATATCCAGTTCCCGTATGCGGGCACGATGCACGTCGCGGGCAAAGATGCCACCACGGTGCAAAAGGAGTTGTACAAGAAGCTGAGCGTCGTCTATTCGAAGCCTGAAGTGACGGTGCGCGTCGCGTCGTTCCGTTCGTCGCAGGTGTATGTGGACGGCGAGGTGCACGCGCCCGGGCCGGCGCAGATCAACGACATTCCGATGTCGTTGACGGAAGCGATCAACCGCACGGGCGGCTTCACGCCGAATGCCGATCAGAGCCACGTCGAGCTCACGCGCGACGGCAAGACGTATGAGATCAACGTGCCCGATCTGATCCGGCGCGGCCGCGTTCCGACCTCGATCTATCTGCAACCTGGCGACCTGCTGCGGGTCGGCGCGCGCGACGAGTACGGCGTCTATCTGATGGGCGAAGTCAACAAGCCGGCGACGATCCTGCCGATGCGCGACGGACGGCTCACGTTGGCCGAAGCGCTGTCGCAGGCGGGCAGTCTGAACCCGAACACGGCTTACGCGAAGCAGCTCTTCGTGATCCGCAACTCGATGAGCGAGAAGCCCGAGATCTACCACCTCGACGCGACGTCGCCGACTTCGATGGTGCTCGCGAACCAGTTCAACCTCGAACCGAAAGACGTCGTGTACGTCGACAACAACGGTCTCGTGAAATTCAACCGCGTGCTGAACCTGCTGTTGCCTGCGATCAACGCTGGCGTGACGGCGGCACTGCTCGCGAAGTAGGCGGCATGACATGCGTTGCGTGGTGCGGCAACGGGGTGCATGCACGCAACGCTTTCAACACTGTCGGTACTTGATGGATCACGCAAATGGCTATCAACTTTGACAATCGCTATACGGACGTCAGTCCGGACGAGATGCACCTGACGGATTATCTGCAGGCCATCGTCGCGAACTGGCGCTCGATCCTGCTGATCACGCTGGCCGTCACCGCGCTGGGCACCGCCTATGCATTCCTGGCGACGCCCGTTTATCGCGCGGACGTGCTGTTCCACGTGGTCGACAAGGCCGAGAACAACAACAAGCAGGACGGCCTGCAGCCGCTGACGGGCATGTTCGATACGAAGCCGTCGACGGCAGCCGAGATCGAGTTGATGAAGTCGCGGCTCGTCACGGAAGAAACCGTCAAGAAGCTGCACCTCGACATCTCCGCGCGGCCGCACACGCTGCCTTTCATCGGCGGGATGCTCGCGCCGCTGATGAACGGCAAGTGGGGCATCAAGCTGCCGCCGTCGATGCAGCTGTCCAGCTACGCGTGGGGCGACGAAAGCATCAAGGTGTCGCGCTTCGACACGGCGAAGGACATGTACGACAAGGACTTCATGCTCGTCGCAGGGCAGAACGGCGACTTCGTGCTGAGCAATCCCGACGGCGTCGCGATTCTCGAAGGCAAGGTCGGCGAGAACGTCGTGCGCGAAACGCCGTCCGGCCCGATCTCGCTGCGCGTCGACGAAATGGTCGGCGCACCGGGCACGCGCTACGAACTGACGCGCGCCTCGACGCTGACCACGGTCGAACGCCTGCAAAAGTCGATGGACGTGGCGGAATCGACGCTGCAATCGGGTGTGATCCGCGCGAGTCTGGAAGGGCAGAATCCGAAGCTCACGGCCGACATCATGAACAGCATGGCCAACGAGTTCATCCGGCAGGATGTGGAAAGCCGTTCGTCGGAAGCCGAGCACATGCTCGCGTTCCTCGACCAGCAATTGCCGCAACTGCGCAAGGAACTCGACGCCGCCGAGCAGCGTTACAACACGTTCCGCAACCAGCACGGCACCGTCGATCTGAGCGAAGAAAGCCGCCTGCTGCTGCAACAGATCGTCGACAACAAGACCAAGCTCGTCGATCTGCAGACGCAGCGCGCGGAGATGTCGCAGCGCTTCACGGCGAACCACCCGGCCGTCGCCGCGCTCGACGCGCAGATCGCCGCGCTGCAGGGCAATCTGTCGAAGATGGGCAAGAGCGTGCAGACGCTGCCCGACACCGAGCAGACGGCGCTGCGCCTGTTGCGCGACGTGCATGTCGACACGGAGCTGTACACGAACCTGCTGAACAGCGCGCAGCAGTTGCGCATCGCGAAGGCGGGCCAGGTCGGCGATGTGCGCATCGTCGACTTCGCCGAAGCGCCCGACGATCCCGTGCGTCCGAAGCGCCTGATCGTGATTCTCATCAGCTTGGGCGGTGGTCTGCTGATCGGCATCGTGTTCGCGTTCGTGCGCAAGTCGCTGTACGGCGGTGTGGAACGTCCGGACGAACTGGAAGCCGCGCTCGGCGTGCCGGTGTTCGCCGTCGTGCCGCGCAGCGAACAGCAATTGCGCCTGCAGCAGGACGTGATGATGCGCCGCCGCGGCCTGCACGTGCTCGCCGAACAGGCGCCGCAGGACATCGCCGTCGAAGGCGTGCGCAATCTGCGCACCTCGCTGCAGCTGACCGTCGACGACGTGCAGAACAACGTCGTGATGCTGACGGGCTCGCGCCCCGATGCGGGCAAGTCGTTCCTGTCGGTGAACCTGTCAGCGCTCGTCGCCTCGACGGCCAAGCGCACGCTGGTGATCGACGGCGACATGCGGCGCGGCGACGTGCATTCGCACTTCGGCCTGCAGCATCAGCCGGGTCTGTCGGATGTGCTGCGCGGCGGCGATCTGCAATCGTCGATCCAGCGCGAAGTGTTGCCCGGCCTCGACGTGCTGACCAAAGGCTCGCTGCCTTCGCATCCTTCGGAGCTGCTGATGAGCAAGCGCTTCGAGACCATGCTCGACGAGCTGAAGAAGCAGTACGACCTGATCATCATCGATACGCCGCCCGTCCTCGCCGTCACGGATTCGACCGTGATCGGCAAGCACGTCGGGACGACGTTGCTCGTGATTCGTCATGGTCGCCATCCCGTCGGCGAGCTCGCGGAAACCGCGAAGCGCCTGCGCAATGGCGGCGTGAATTTGCAAGGGGTGTTGTTGACCGACGTACCGCAGGCGGGCGCGTTCATCGGCTCGGGTTATCGCGGCGGCTACTACGGTTACGAAAGTATCGCAGGCTAAACAACGCGATTCCTGTCCGGCGGGCGGCGGGGCCGCCCCGACGACATCAATGAGGAGAATACAATGACTCAAAAGGTTGCCTTGATTACGGGCATCACCGGCCAGGACGGCTCGTATCTGGCCGAGCTGTTGATCGACAAGGGCTACGAGGTGCACGGCATCAAGCGTCGCTCGTCGTTGTTCAACACCGACCGGATCGACCACCTTTATCGCGATGTACACGACCCGGACCAGCGCCTGCAACTGCATCACGGCGACCTGACCGATTCGACGAGCCTCTTGCGCATCATCCAGCGCGTCGAACCGGATGAAGTCTATAACCTCGCGGCGCAAAGCCATGTCGCCGTATCGTTCGAAGAACCCGAATACACGGCCAATGCCGACGGCATCGGCACGCTGCGCCTGCTGGAAGCGATCCGCATCTGCGGCTTCGAGAAGAAGACGCGCTTCTATCAGGCATCGACGTCGGAACTCTACGGCCTCGTGCAGGAAGTGCCGCAGCGCGAAACCACGCCGTTCTACCCGCGCAGCCCGTATGCCGTCGCGAAGCTGTTCGCGTACTGGACTACCGTCAACTATCGCGAGGCGTACGGCATCTACGCGTGCAACGGCATCCTGTTCAATCACGAGTCGCCCGTGCGCGGAGAGACCTTCGTTACGCGCAAGATCACGCGCGCCATCGCGCGCATCGCCGTCGGCCTGCAGGATCAGCTGTATCTCGGCAATCTGTCCGCGCTGCGCGACTGGGGCCATGCGCGCGACTACGTCGAAATGCAATGGATGATGCTGCAGCAGGAATCGCCGGAAGACTACGTGATCGCGACGGGCGTGCAATACAGCGTGCGCGAATTCGTGCAGCGCGCGGCGGCCGAATTGGGCATCACGGTGCGCTTCGAAGGCAGCGGCGTCAATGAAGTGGGCATCGTCGAGCATGTCGAGCGGCGCCAGCGCAGCGAGATGCGCGTGCAGGCGGGCGACGTGATCGTGCGCGTCGATCCGCGCTACTTCCGTCCGACGGAAGTCGAGACGCTGCTCGGCGATCCGTCGAAAGCGCATCAGAAACTGGGCTGGAAACCCGCGACCTCGTTCGAATCGCTCGTCAAGGAAATGGTCCTGTCGGACTACCAGATCGCGCGGCGCGATGCACTCGTCACGCTGGCCGGCTTCAAGGCGCTGGAACATCACGAGTGACGCCCATGGACAAGAACGCACGCATCTTCGTCGCGGGGCATCGCGGGATGGTCGGCTCGGCGCTCGTGCGCAAGCTCGAGGCGAGCGGCTATCGAAATCTCGTGTTGCGCACGCATGCCGAACTCGATCTCACCGATCAGGCGGCCGTCAACCGCTTCTTCGAGAGCGAGCAGATCGACGTCGTGCTGCTCGCGGCGGCGCGCGTCGGCGGCATTCTGGCCAACGCGACGCAGCCGGGCGAGTTCCTCTACGAGAATCTCGCGATCGAAACCAACGTGATTCACGCGGCGTATCGCGCGAATGTCGACCGGCTGGTGTTCTTCGGTTCGTCGTGCATCTATCCGAAGATGGCGCCGCAGCCGATCCGCGAGTCGTATCTGCTGACTTCGGAGCTGGAGCCGACCAACGACGCGTACGCGATCGCGAAGATCGCGGGCCTCAAGCTGTGCGAGGCGTACAACCGCGAGTACGGCACGCGTTACGTCGCGCTGATGCCGACCAATCTGTACGGTCCGAACGACAACTACGACCTCAACCACAGCCACGTGCTGCCCGCGCTGATCCGCAAGGCGCACGAAGCGCGCCTGAACGGTGACGCGACGCTGTCGGTGTGGGGCAGCGGCACGCCGCGGCGCGAGTTCCTGCACGTCGACGATCTGGCGGCGGCGACTCTCTTCGTGCTCGAACACGACGTGCACACGGGGCTCTTCAATGTCGGTGTCGGCGAGGATCTGAGCATCCGCGAACTGGCCGAGACGATCTGCAACGTGGTGGGCTTCGAGGGCGAGCTGAAGTTCGACGCGAGCAAGCCGGACGGCACGCCGCGCAAGCTGCTCGATGTGTCGCAACTGGCGCAGATGGGCTGGCGCGCGAGCATCGGCCTGCTTGAAGGAATCGGCGGCACGTATCGCGAGTTTGCCGCGACGTATGACGAGAAGTACGGAGACAAGCAGGCAGGCAAGCACGCAGACAAGCAGGCAGACAAGCAGGTGGACAAACGCGAGAGCGCGCCCGCAGCCCAGTTTGGCGCCCCTTCGTTGGCAATGGCCGCTCGCGCCTGAAGAACCGCTCCTGGTGACGGACGTCGCTTGGGACCGGGATAAGGGCGACGTCCGTTCTTTTTCAGGAGAACGCCAGTTTTGAACGCATGAGGACTGCAAGAACATGAACGCGTCAGTCACGATCTTTCACAACGTGGTCTGGTCACGGCACAAGGGCGCCGTGTTCTCCGCGTTGCATCACATCTCGGCATCAGGCGCGATACGTTATTCGATGGTGCAGATCGCAGACACGGAGCACGACCGCATCGGTTTCTCCGAGGTCGACTATTCGTTTCACCGCTATCCCATGCACAAGCTGTTCGACGGCTGCTACGAGGACGTGCCGCGCGCGCGTCTGACGGCGCGCCTCGTATGGGAAGTGCTGAAAGCGAAATCCGATCTGATCGTACTGCCCGGCTATCACCGCCCCGAGTATTGGGCGATGCTTATCGCGTGCATCCTGACGGGCAAGCGCCGTGCCGTATTCTGCGATTCGACGGGGCGCGATCGCCCCAAGCGTCTGATCACATCGATTCCAAAGCGCGTGTTCTTCTCGCTGTGTGACGGCTATTTCGGATTCGGCGAGCGCAGCCGCGAGTATCTGATGTCGCTTGGCGCGAAGAGCGACAAGATCTTCATTCCGTGTCAGGCGGCCGCGCTGCCCGTCACGTTTTCGCCGGAGCGCGCGCTCGCCGAGCGCGTGCGCTATCGCGCGGGCAATACGCCTGTGTTCCTGTTCGTCGGACGGCTGTCGGAGGAGAAGGGCATTACGACACTGATCGACGCTTTCGCGGGAATCGCGAAGCGCCTGCCCGATCCGCAGTTGCGCATCGTCGGCACGGGGCCGCTCGAGGCGGACCTGCGCAAGCGCGTGACGGAGCTGGGTATGGACCGCTCGATCACGTTCGTCGGCAGCCTGCAGGACGAACCGCTGTCGCGTGAATACTACGGTGCGACCTGTCTCGTGCTGCCGAGCCGCAGCGAACCCTGGGGACTCGTCGTCAACGAGTCGCTCGCGCACGGCTGTCCCACCGTCGTCAGCGAGAGCTGCGGCTGCGTGCCGGAACTCGTGCACGAAGGCGTGAGCGGCTACGCGTTCACGGCGGGCGATACGGCGGCGCTGCAGCGCACGCTGCTGAAAGCGACGGAAGCATTCGCCGATGCACACGGGACGGCGCAACGCTGCATGGACGTGATACGGCGCTTCGATCCGCCGTCCGCTGCCGCGAACATTGCGCGCGGCTGCGCGCTGATGCTGGAGGCCTGAGATCGAACGAACGGGCGTCGCCGGCCGAGCGTGCCGGCGACGCACCGGGCGATGGGGTTGGGGGGCAGCGCCCTGCGCGCTCGCATGGCGGATACTCGTCGTGGATGTCAAATATGAAGATCCTGATCTATGGTCTCAACTACGCGCCCGAGCTGTCGGGCGCGGGCAAGTACACGGCCGAGATGGCGCAGATGCTGGCGGAGTGCGGTCATGAAGTGCGGGTCGTGTGTGCGCCGCCGTACTACCCCGACTGGAAAGTCGCGGATGGTTATTCGATGTGGCGCTACCGCCGCGACACCGTGCACGGCGTGCGCGTCTGGCGCGCGCCGTTATGGGTGCCGTCGCGGCAAAGCGGTGTGAAGCGGATGGTGCATCTGGCGTCGTTCGCGTTGTCGTCGCTGCCGCTGCTCGCGCGGCAGGCCGCGTGGCGGCCGGGCGCCGTGATGCTGATTGCGCCGACGATGGCCTGCGCGCCGGGTGCGCTCGCCCTCGCGCGTGTCACGGGCGCGAAGGCCTGGCTGCATATCCAGGACTACGAAGTCGATGCCGCGTTCGATCTCGGCCTCGTGAAAAGCGCGCGCGCCGCGCGCATCGCGTACTGGATGGAGCGGCTCGTTCTGCGACGCTTCGACGTCGTGTCGTCGATTTCGAACCAGATGGTCCAGCGCGCCGTCGTCAAGGGCGTCGACGCCGGGAAAACCGAGTTTCTGCCGAACTGGGTTGATACGCGCGATATCTTTCCGCTAGGCCGCGTCAGCGACTACCGCGCGACGCTCGGCATTCCCGAGCGCAATATCGTCGTGCTGTACTCGGGCAACATGGGCGCGAAGCAGGGCATCGAAACGCTGGCGGCTGCGGCGGCCGCATTCGACGGGCGCGACGACATCAGCTTCGTGTTCTGCGGCAGTGGCGCGGCGCGGGCCGATCTCGTCAAACGGTGCGAGGGCTTGCGCAATTGCCGCTTCCTGCCGCTGCAGCCGGCCTCGTCGCTCAACGAGCTGCTGAACGTCGCGGACATTCACGTGTTGCCGCAACGCAGCGATGCCGCCGACCTCGTGATGCCGTCCAAGCTGACGGGCATGTTCGCAAGCGGCCGGGCCGTGATCGCGATGGCGCGGCCGGGCACGGCGCTGCACGAAGCCGTCGTGAACAACGGCGTGATCGTGCCGCCCGAAGATACGGGCGCGCTCGTCGATGCAATCGCCGCCCTCGCCGCAGACGAAGCGCAACGCGCGGCGATCGGCGCAGCGGGACGGCGCTACGCGGAAACGATGCTGTCGCCGCTCTCGACGCTGCTGACGCTCGACACGCGACTCGCCGCGCTGACGGGCGACGATGCAACGGGAGCGAAGCCGGTGACGACGCCGCTCGCGAACGGCACGATCTTGACGACGCGGGTGGAGGAGTCGGAACTGGAATGACGGCGTGCCCGGCGGCACGCCGGGTTCATACGTCGGGTGGGTCAGGCAATGAAGCGCCCGCCTGCGAGCTGCACGCAGACAGTTCGCAGGGGGCGCTTTGTGTTTGCGCCGAAGGCAGAGGCGAGGACGTTCAGATGCGAGGCGCGAGTTCGCGCAGCGAGCTGGATCGTTCCACGCCGCGCATCGGCGGCGTGCGTGCTCACCAGGGCGACTTGAAAATCTCGCGTCCCGCGCGATTGCTATACGGGCTGTTATACGTCGCAAGTCGCGGCGGCTCGTGGTCTCTCTCACGCGGCTGCGCCGATTGACAGGTTCGTTGGCGAGGTGCTAACAACCTTTTGTGGGCTGGGAGCC
>NZ_JACFYJ010000309.1:0-471 GCF_037126505.1 Paraburkholderia bengalensis | reverse complement strand
TAAAGCCGCACGTGGGGCCGCGCGGCCCCTGTAAGACGTAATGAGTGAGTGGGATGAAACACAGCGCACCTCCCGTTATGCCTGGCACTGTGAAGAAATTATTTCGCGCATGAACGGTGACGCCTTCAGTTCAACGTCTGCGCCTGCGGTGGCGTGAGTTCCCGCAGCTGGAATTTTCGGTCGTCATTGAACAGCCAGTCCTCGAAAAGCTCCAGCTGCCCGTTTGCGTTGAGCAGCTCCGCCGGTGGTCGCGGCAATGGCGACGAGCGGCGCAGTGATCTGAGCGCGGTGTTCTCAGCTTCGTCGTCGCCATTCGTCCGATATACGGAGGACGTCAGCACATGTCCGTTTCGATCGACGACGAAAGAAACCACTACGACCGAACGCAGCATTGCCTGAGGATTACCATGCAGCACGTCCGAGGGATTGTTTTGCTCGATGCGTTGCGCAACGGCAACCTGGTATTGGTCG